>JAPONS010000058.1 GCA_026713825.1 Chloroflexota bacterium
ATCGGTAACGAAGCGCGGTGCTTACGTCGAGTGCATGATCCGGCGCTTCCTCGAGCTGGGCATCTCGAAGACCGCCATCGCCAAGCTCACGGGCGTGTCCCGGACCGCGCTCTACAGCTTCATGACCACCAGAGGGCTCAGGCCGAGCCGTTAGCGTGCATGAGAGCACGAATGGTGTCGGTACCCTGGATCGGGGTGAACGCCTATCCAAGGACCACTTCCACCCGGTGGTCCGAACCGTCGTCGGACAGGGGCACGAGTGCTCCTCCCGGAAGCAGGGTTCCGTCGAGGCTGAGCCGCGAGACTCCGCGGCAGACCCCCTTCGGATTCTCGACGCGGATCCGGTAGTGGGTGCCGCCGTGGCGGTAGCTGATCTCGAAGTGCTTCCACTCCCGGGGGATGCAGGGATCGACGCAGAGGTTGGAACCCTGCTTGCGGAAGCCGAGGATCCATTCCAGGCCCGCGCGGTAGAGCCAGCCCGCAGCCCCCGTGTACCACGTCCATCCCCCCCGCCCCGCGTGGGGATCTCCGGAATAGACATCAGCGGCCACGGCGTAGGGCTCCACCTTGTAGCGGTGGGTGCTCGCGCGACGGCTCGCATGATGGATGGGGCTCAGCAGATCGAAGAGATCCTTGGCCTTGTCTCCCTCGCCGAGCATGGCGAACGCGACGACCGACCAGGCGGCAGCGTGCGTGTACTGCCCGCCGTTCTCCCGAATGCCGGGGACGTATCCCTTGATGTATCCGGGGTCGAGGGGTGTTCGGTCGAAGGGCGGGGAGAAGAGCAGCGCGAGCCGCTCTTCCCGCCGGACGAGGTGCTCCTCCACGGACTCCATGGCCTGGCGCGCGCGTTGCTTGTCGCTCGTATCAGAGAGGACCGCCCAGGACTGGGGAATGGAGTCGATCTGGCATTCGTCGTTCTGCGCGGACCCGAGCGGCGTCCCGTCGTCGAAGAACGCGCGCTTGTACCACGCCCCGTCCCAGGCCTCCGCCCCGAGGGATGCCTCGAGAGAAGCGGCAGTCCTCCGCCAGCTCGCCGCACGCTCTGCTTCCCCGCGCAAGTCCGCAATCCGCGCGAACTCCCGCAGGTTCGCGAGCAGGAACCAGCCCAGCCAGACGCTTTCGCCCCGGCCCTCGTGGCCGACGCGGTTCATGCCGTCGTTCCAATCGCCCGCTCCGATCAAGGGCAGGCCGTGGAGGCCCAGGTCGAGGCTCCGATCCAGGGCGCGCGCGCAGTGCTCGTACAGCGTTGCCCGGTCTTCCGATTCCGAGGGCGCGAAGTAGGCCTCCTGTTGACCCTCCTCCAGCGCTGGCCCCTCGAGCCACGCCACGTCCTCGTCGAGCACCGCCTCGTCCTCGGTGGTTCGGAGATAGTGCGCCACCGCGTAGGGCAGCCAGAGGCGGTCGTCGGAAATCCGGGTGCGAACCCCGCGGCCCGTCGGCGGGTGCCACCAGTGCTGGACATCCCCTTCCCGGAACTGCCGGGCGGCGGCTCGGAGAAGGTGATCGCGCACGAGCTCCGGCCTCGCCACGGCCAGCGCCAGGACGTCCTGAAGCTGATCGCGGAACCCGTAGGCCCCTCCGGACTGGTAGAACGCGGAGCGGGCCCAGATGCGGCAGGAGAGGGTCTGGTAGAGAAGCCAGCGATTGAGGAGGAGGTTCATCGACGGATCGGGCGTCTCGACCTGCACGGTGCCGAGCAGCTCGTCCCAGTGTTCCTCGACCTCGCGGACAGCCGTCTCGCAGCCCAGCGCGCGGTAGCGCTCGACCAGGGTTCGAGCCTGCTCAGGACCCTCGCCTTGGCCCAGCAGAAAGAGCACCTCCGTGCGTTCGCCGGGCTCGAGCTCCACGTGCGTCCGGAGAGCGGCGCAGGGGTCCAGGCCCGCACCGGTCTTCCCGGATAGCTCCTGCCCTTGCTCCAGCGACGCGGGGTGGTCGAGGCTGGCGTTCCGGCCCAGGAACTGGAGTCGGTCGCCCGTCCAGGAGGTCTGCCGCCCGCCCAGATCGGCGAACGCGATCCGGTCCGCGAACTCCCCGTTCCACGGGTTTCGCGCGAAGAGAGCTCCCGTCGCGGAGTCGATCTCGGTGACCACGTGCGGTGCGGAGACACTCCGGGAGACGCCGAGCACCCACTCCGCATAGGCCGTGATCGAAAGGCGCCGCTTGCGGTCCGAGCGATTCTCCAGGCTGAGCCGCGAGATCTTGACGGGGTCCCGGACGGGCACGAGCTGCAGGAGATCCAGCGCGATGCCGTGGGATTCGTGCTCGAAGCGGCTGTAGCCCTGGCCGTGCCGGATGACGTAGGGCCAGGGCTCTTCCCGGATGGGCAGAAGGGTCGGTCCCCAGGTCTGGCCGCTGTCCTCGTCCTGCACGTAGAACGTCTCCCCGGGCGTGTCGCTGACGGGATCGTTCGTCCAGGGCGTGAGCTTGTTCTCGCGGCTGTTCCCGGACCAGGTGTAGCCCGAGCCCGACTCCGAGACCTGGAAGCCGAACCCCGGGTTCGCTACCACGTTGATCCAGGGAGCCGGGGTCCACTGCCCCTTGCCCAGGACCGTGACGTATTCGCGGCCGCCCTTTGCGAATCCGCCGAGGCCGTTCTCGAACGCCAGATCCAGCTCCGGAGGAGAGACGCTGTCGGCCTTCTCGCGCGTCGGGCGGAGACGCGGCGGAACCGGCCCGGGCCGGGGGGCTCCCAGCCGCACCACCTGCTCGGACAGGCTCCCGCGGTGCGCGGAAATCACGATTCGCGCCGCCGCGCGCAGGAGGGTCTGGTCGCGCGAAGACACGAGGTCGGCGCGGAGCAGATAGATGCGTCCCTGTTCCTTGCGCTGCTTCTCGCCCGCCGCCTGGCTGGCTCGCACCATCCCCTCGAGGGATTCCTGGAGCGCTTGTGCGTAGGAGGCGCCGGTGGCGTTGAGGATCACCAGGTCGGCGGCAATCCCCTTCATGCGCCAATACTCCTGCGCGCGCAGGAGCTGTCGCACGAAGTTGCGCTCCTCGTCCCGCTCGACGAGGACCAGGGCGATGGGAAGGTCGCCGGAGATGCCGTAGGGCCAGAGGCCGGACGCGCCGCTGCGGTTCGCCGCGAGGACCGAAGGCGCTGCGCGCAACGTGGGATCGGTGTATAGCAGACGGTTGGCGAGACGCTGGAAGAGATGCGCCTCGTCCTGCGTGACCCGGAGGTGGTGCAGCTGGACCTGTGCCTGGGTCCAGGCCAGCGAGTTCTCCCGCTCGAAGGTTGCCGGCTGGCGGTACTTCTCGGCGAGCTCGAGCGCCTCGTCCCGGGAGGCCGCCAGGAGGGTGGTGAACACCAGGCGAACTGCCTCTCCCGGGGGAATCGCCAGCCGCTGCCGGAGGCTCACGATCGGATCCAGAACCGCCCCCGCCGTGTCCGAAAGGGCCCCCCCGTCCTGCACGGACAGCGGAGACCGAATCCCGCGCCCCCGGCCCAGGAAGCGCGCGCGGCTGCTCTCGTACTGCAGCGGCGAGGTCGGCTCCCCCTCGACGGCGGTCAGGTGAGCGAGCCAGACCCGGGGCTCGTCGGCCGAACGCGGGCGGCGGGTCGCGAGCAAGGTCCCGAGCTCGGGAACGAACTCCGTCTCCACGAAGAGGTTCGAGAAGGCGGGATGCGCCTCGTCCGCGCCCTGGGAAGCCAGGACGATCTCCGCGTAGGAAGTGAAGTCGATCTCGCGCTCCCGGCTCCCGGCATTGGTCACCGTCAGCTGGCGGAGCTCGGCGTCGTCCTTGGGGGACACCACGATCTCGAGGGTGATGGCCAGGGAGCGGTCTCGCTGCACGATCGTGGCCCGGTCCTCGGAATAGACGACCTCGTAGTGGTCGACCTCCGTTCCACTCGGCTGGAAGCCGGCGGACCAGACGTCGCCGGTGTCGGCATCGCGCAGGAAGACGAAGGTGCCCCAGCAGTCGCGCGTCGTGTCCTCCCGCCAGCGGGTGACGGCGAGGTCGTTCCAGCGGCTGAAGCCGGAGCCCGCTGCTGTGATCATGACCGTGTAGCGGCCGTTCGAGAGAACGTGGGTGCGCGGCGTGATGTCGTGCGGCGACTCGAACCGACGCAGCGTGGGGAGAACGAGGTCGCGTACGAGCGGCGCCACCCGCACTTCCTCGCCCCGGGGCCGGGTCACCGCCACCGCGCGCGGCGTCCGCTCCTGGAGCAGGAGCTCCGCCGCCTGGACCATGGGATGGGCGTGAAAGCGCCTGCGGGTCAGGCCGTCGTGAACCACGTTGCCCAGGGAGACGAGGGTCATTCCCTGGTGATGGGCCATGTAGCTCCGGACCACGGCCACCCGCGCGTTCTCGGGCAGCTTCGATGGGGTGTAATCGAGCGCCTCATAGAACCCGTAGACGCCTCGGGCTCCGGCCGCCTCGAGGCGCGCGAAGTTGTCGAGCGCTTCCGTGGGTTCCAGCATGGCCGCAAGTGCCGTCGCGTAGGGAGCCACCACGACGTCCTCGAACAGCCCTCGCTTGAGCCCCAGGCCCGGCACGCCAAAGTTGGAGTACTGATAGGTGAGCTCCACGTCTCGAAGACCGTGGCCCGATTCGGAGACCCCCCACGGGACCGTCCGCTCCGTGCCGTACTGGATCTGGCGCGCCACCACGAGACGGCAGGTGAGATCCAGCAGGCTGCGGGCGGGCTCCTGCATCACGAGCAGCGGCATCAGGTACTCGAACATGGAGCCCGACCAGGAGACGAGAGCGGCACCGCGCCCCACCGGCGTGAGAGCCCGGCCGAGGAGGAACCAGTGCCGGGGCGAGACGTCGCCCTTGGCGATGGCCACGAAGCTTCCCAACCTCGCCTCGGAGGCCAACAGGTCGTAGCGGCTGGGATCGAGTGTGCCGTCGGCGACGCGATAGCCGATGGAGAAGAGCTTGCGCGAGGAGTCGAAGAGGAAGCGGAAGTCCATGGCCTGGACCATCTGTTCGGCGCGAAGCGCGAGAGCCGAGAGCTGGTGCCCGAGGCTGCTCTCCGCTTGCTCGGACGCATCCAGACCCTCGAGAAGCAGGGCCGTGTCGACATCGCGGGCGTGGCTCGCGATGCAGTCCCGCACGCTCTTCGACCACACCAGGACTTCGGATCGGGAGCCCTCCTCGCCCTCGCTCGAGAGCGTGCGCGCGATGTCCAGGAGGTTCTCCGCCTGGGCCTCCAGCTCGTCGAGCCGGCGAATCCATTCGGGAAGGGATGTCGGGGTCTCGTCGAGAGCGGCCGCCATCGCCTCTGCGGCCTCGCGCAGATGCGCCTCCGTCACCGTTTGCGTGCGCCGGGCCGGCTCGGCCACATCCTCGGCCTCGAGAACCAGCTGGAGGGCATCCCGGATGCCCTCCAGCCTCTCCGGGCCGAACAGGGGGCGCTGCGCGAGCTCGCGGCAGGCCTGCGCCATGGCCATCAGGTGCCCGGCCAGATTTCCGCTGTCGACGGTGGAGACGTAGGCGGGATCGAGCGGCTCGAGGGTCCGCGTGTCGTACCAGTTGAAGAAGTGACCGCGGAAGCGACGCAGCCGGCTCATGGTGTCGAGCGTGGCCTCGAGCCGCTCCGCCATGTCGAGCGCCCCGATCCAGCCGAAGTCACGAGCGGCCGTCGCGCTCAGCAGATAGAGACCCAGATTGGTCGGCGAGGTGCGGTGGGCGATCACCGGCTCGGGGTCTTCCTGGAAGTTGTCGGGCGGAAGCGCGTTCTCCTTTTCGTCCACGAAGGTCTCGAAGAAGCGCCACGTGCGGCGGGCGAGGAGCCTCAAGGAGCTCATCTCCCGGGAAGAGAGAACCTGTGCCTCCACGAGCTTCGGCGGGAGGCTCATCCGCCAGGCGATGACGGGCGACAGCGCCCAGAGGAGAACGAATGGTGTGGCCACGGGCCACGCTCCCGGCTCGAGCACGACGAAGAGCAGGCCAGCGAGGGCGGCGAGCACGATTCCCCAACGAAGGTGCCGGTAGAACGCCTGGAGGCTCAGCTCGGCCCCGTAGCCCGCCTGGGCGGCAGGCACCCACTCGAGGAGGCTCCGCTTCGTCACGTAGAGCCGCCCGAGCGTGCGCATCACGGCGTCCGCCATCAGCCAGGCCTGGTAGGGCAGCAGGGTGATGGCGAGGAGCGTCTGCGACAGAGCCACGAAGATGTCATCGGCCACGGCCCGCAGGTGACTGCGCTTGGAGATGCC
>JAPONS010000059.1 GCA_026713825.1 Chloroflexota bacterium
GCACCGAGGCGCGCGGGCCCCATCGGTCACGGCGAGGCGCAGGACCGCGTGACGCTGCTGCCGGAGACGGGCTTCGACATGCAGGTGCTCATCCCTGACGGCATCTTCGCCAACCCCTTCGGCTCGCCGCTCGGGCGCCCTCGCGACCCCGCCGTCAGGTTGGCGCTCTCCAAGGCGTTCAACAACGCCTCGGCCGCCGCGCAGGAGGAGTGCCCGGACCAACTCATCGGCACGGCCATCATCCCGTTCCAGGACGTCCAGGAGTCGTGCCTGGAGGCGACGCGGGCGGTCAAGGACCTTGGCCTGAAGGCGATCACGATCAACGGCAACTGGGTCGGCAGGAACTACGACGCCACGGAGCTGTACCCGTTCTGGCGCACCGTCAGCGAGCTTGACGTGCCGCTGTACGTCCACCACAACCCGTTCCAGTGCCAGGTGCACGACCACATGCCCACCACCTACACGCTTGGGTGGGAGCGCATGAACCGCATGCACATCAGCAACTACCTGGGTTTCGCCTTCGAGTACATGATGGGCATGGCCAGCCTGACCCTGGGCGGCGTCCTGAACGAGTTCCCGGACCTCAAGTTCGTCTTCTTCGAGTCCGGCGGTTCCTGGCTGCCGTGGCTGATGTACACCCTCGACCGGACGCACCACGTCGAGCCGCAGTGCTCGCGCGTGCCGAACCCGCCGAGCGAGTACATCCGGCGCTCGTGCCTGGTGGCCGTCGAGCCCGACGAGTGGTGCCTGCCGAGCGCCATCTCGGCCATCGGCAGCGACAACTTCATCATCGGCAGCGACTACCCGCACCCGCCGTCGACGTACCCGAACACCGCGGCGGGCATCGAGAACATGGAAGGCATCACCCAGGAGGACAAGGAGAAGATCCTGGGCACGAACATCGCGCCCTGGCTCGGGGTGAAGTAGGGGATAAGAGTAGCAGGCAAGCGAACGGGGCCGCTCGCCCACGAGATTATGGGGCGAGCGGCCCCGTCGTGCGTGGATAGTCTGTTGTAGTGCCACCGGCTAACCCAGCAGCCGCTCCCCAGACGCCACAGCCTCCGTCCACGCCGCGGTCCCCGATACTTCCGGCACGCTCACCGGCGGCGCAGGCGCGGACCGGTCCCGCAGCCCCATCTCCCAGTACCCCACGGGGTGCCACTTCCCCAGCTTGTATCCAACGTCGGTGAGGGTGCCGACGTGCCGGAACCCAAGCGATTCGTGCAGCGCGACGCTCGCGTCGTTCGGCAGCGCGATGACGGCGTAGGCATTGTAGTAGCCGAGGACGCGCAGGCATGCGAAGAGAGAGGTGTACAGCGCCTTCCCAACGCCCTGCCGGTGATGCCCGTCCTTGACGTAAACGGACACCTCAACCGACCACTGGAACGCGGCCCGCTGCCGATGCGCGCCGGCGTAGGCGTAGCCAGTGACCTCATTCCCGTCGACGCACACGAGCCACGGGAACCGCTGCAGCGTGGTCACGATGCGCTGAGCGACCTCGTCGGCGGACGGGGGCTCCATCTCGAACGACACGGCGGAATCGCGAACGTGAGGCGCGTAGATGCTCGCGCATTGCAGCGCGTCCGCCGGTGTCGCGAGTCTGATGATGCGTGGTGTTGGCATGACGTGCAACGGACGCCGCCGTGACGGCTACGGCGTCAGCGTGGACTTCTCCGGCAGCATCTCCATGCCGTTCAGGACGCAGGAGATCATGGAATAGTAGCCCACGGTGACGGTGAGGTCGGTGACGCCGCGCTCGCCAAGCGCGTCCCTGACGGCGTTGAACGTCGCGTCCGACACCTTGTGGTCGTTCAGCAACTCCAGCGTGAACTTCACGGTCAGCGCCTCGTCGTCCGTCAGCCCCTCCGGCGCCTTGCGGTCGCGGATGGCGGCGATGGCCTCCTCGCGAGCGCCGGCGTCCTTGGCCTGGATCTCGTGGGCGACCCACTCGTAGTGGGCGTCCCAGTGGCGCGCGATGGTGAGGATGGCGAGTTCCAGGGGCAGCCGGGGCACCGTCGTCTCGAAGCGGACGTAGGTGCCGACGTGGGCGGCGCGGCCGGCAACGTCGGGGCTGTGCATGAGCGCCGCGAAGGGGCCGCGCACGCTGCCGCGGCTGGCGGCGATGGCGTCGTAGATGGCTTGGTCGTTGGGGGAGAGCTGGTCCCGGGTTACTTCCGGCAGTCTGGGCATACGAGCCTCCACGGTCTGAGTAAGGGCGCGTTGAAGATACCCGTGAGAGGGTGGGGCGTCAAGCGAGGGGAGAGCTAAGGCAGCGGGTCAATCTTGCCGGGCTCCTGGCCATTGCGGATGCGGTCCCAGCATTCCCCTAACTCGCCCTGATGCAACTCGGCCCATTCATGGACCAAGCTCAAGGCTCGGCGCGGAAGATCGCTTTCATACACGTAAAGGTTTGCTATGCCTATGATTGCGGTTGCTCCCGAGTAGCGGGCGTGAAAGTGCGGCAGTCCATGTTCCCGAGGGTACATTTGGATGACTATCCCATAGAAGCGGCTAAGCTCAGGCATGGTGGGTCATGCAGGGGCGTCCGGATATACTTCTTCCCACGTCTTGTCGGTCAAGTCCATGTATAGCGCCACCGGGCACATGTCCAAGTCGTCCGTCCATTGGACTGCGTTGTACTCATCAAGGTGGACAGACTCAAACACCCCTGGCTCATCCCATACTTTGAACACACCCTTGCCGGCGCAGTCGGAGAGATCGACCTCCCCCTCCGCGCCGTCGGAGTACTTGAGCCAGATGCGGTACTTGCCCCTGGCCTCCACCGCGACCGGACGGACGAGGTCGCCGTCCGGTCCCGCCAGTTCGTCCTCCGCCTCGCGGTCGTCCACCGTGCTCATGCTCGCTCCAATCGAGTGCGCTCACTGCCGCGCCATCCGTGGACGTAGTGTATCACGGTGCGGCGCTACCGGACGTCCTTCTTCACGTCGCCGCTCTCCGCCCGCTCCTCACCCCTGCGCCATCCCCTCCCGCACGGCTTGCAGCCGTTCGAGCGCCTCGCCGGGCAGGGGGCCTCGCTCCAAGGCGGCTATGGCGTAGTCGAGCTGCTCCATGCTGGAGTAGCCGACCAGCGCGGTGGAGATTGCCGGGTTGCCCACGACAAAGCGGATGGCTGCCTGCACCGGACCCTCAGCGTAGCCCTCCTCCCAGAGGAAGCTGAACCGGTGCGCCAGGGCGGCGTCCGACGCGAGGTCGGCGCCGGTGCCGATGGGCGCGACGGACTGCGCCGCCAGCGAGTGCCGCTCAGTCGTGCCGCTGAGCGCGCCCGCCGCGAGCACGCGGATGGCGATGATGCCCATGCCGCTGTCGGCGGCGCGCTGGGCCAGCATGCCGTAGTCCTGGTACGGGTGGTTCCTCGTCACCGCCTGTCCTGAGGTTGGGTTGAGGATGTTGTAGCTGGTCTGCGCCGTGTTGAACCGGCCGCTGTCCACGACGGCGTGGAGCGATTCAGTGTGCCCCAGCGCCGTGAACCCCCACGCGCCCGCCTTGCCCTGCCTGCTGAGGTCCTCGAACGCGCTTGCGACCGTCACCGCGTCTTCCGGCGTCAGAATCGCCTGGCCCTCGCCGCGCTGCGGTCCGATCTGGTTGTGGAGCTGGATGAGATCGACGCGCTCCATGCCGAGTCGGGCGAGGCTGGCCTCCACGGAACGCGCAACCGCGGCGGGGATGTCGTCGAGGTCCTCGGGCATGAGGCGCACCTTGGTGCCGACGACGGGACTCGCCTTCAACTGCCGCAACGCGGCGCCGAGGTTGATCTCCGACTGCCCTCGGCCGTAGCCCGAGGCCGTGTCGAAGTAGGTGATGCCGGCGTCCAGCGCGCGTGCGACTGCGTCGACGCGCTCCTGCACCGTTCCCCTGATGATGAGCCCGCCGACGTCGCCGCAGCCGAACCCGAGCCCGGAGACCTGAATGCCTGTGTCGCCGAACGTCCTGTATTCCATGGCTGCCTCCTTGGGTTGGGTTTGCGGCTCGGATTCAGCGGACCGCTGCCAACGTCTGCCGGGCCGCCTCGTAGTCGCGCGCGCCGCCACGCAGGATGGGCGGGACAAGGTAGACGCCGCGCACGCCGTCGTTAAGGAACGACCGCAGTTGCTCCACGGCGATGTCGACGCCCGGACGGCCATCGTCGAGCTGCTGCCGGGTCTCCGGCGGCACGTTGCCGAGGACGATGCCGTCCTTGTCGAGCACTTGCACGCCCCAGAAGACGGGGAGTTTCAGCGGCGCGCCGGCCGATCGCTCGTACGCGTCGAGAAAGGCGTGGCGCACGCGGAGGTCGTAGATGGGCTGCGCGATGAGGAAATGCGCGCCCGCCTCCACCTTGCGCCTCGTCAGCTCCACCTCGCGGTCGAGGTCACGGGCGAGATCGAACGTGCCGCCGATGCACAGGGATGTCTCGCCGCGAAGCCTGGAGCCGCGGTAGTCAAGGCCGTCGTTCATGGCGGCCGCGTCTGCGATAAGCGCGGTGGGGGTGTAGTCGTTGACGGCCTTGACGCGCTCGGCCTCCGCCTCGGTGAACCCGTCGCCCTGCAGGACGACGACGTTCTCGATCCCCAGCATCTGCGCGCCCAGCAGCCGCGACTGCACTGCGATCTTGTTCATGTCGCGCGTGGCGAGGTTGAATACGACGTCCGTGCCGGTGCGCGATTTGATGGCGAGGGCGGCCGCGACGGAGTCCGCGCGGGGGAGCTTGCCGGGGTTGTAGGCCACGCAGGCAAAGTCGGCGCCCACCGCGCCCACGGCGTCAAGGGCGGACGGGTCCGCGCTGCGTGGGGGCGTGCAATCGCACAGCGCCACTGGGCCGGATGACGCCTCGTAGACCTCTGTCACCCTTGCCATCGGCGCGCCTCCGGCGGAGCGTGCGCTAGTCGTACCACTGGCCGATGACCGTGCGCTTCTCGGGAATCGACGGGTCGTCGATGGTGGTCTTGAAGGGCGGGAAGAGCACGTCTATGCCGACGTTGAGGGACGGCGCGGGCCGCGCCATCTCCTCCACCAGCTTCCTGAAGCCCGCCACGTCGGAGGCGAGGTCGCGGAAGACGTTGGCGACGGCCGTCAGTCCGGCGGCGCGAATGGCCTCCTCGGCGTCGTTGAGCCGCTGCGCCTGCGCGGGGTCGTCGATGGGCGTCTGCGGCGCGTGGCCGCCGTGCAGCTCGCCGGGCGCGTTCCAGCGCACGAGGGGCAGACCGTTGGAGAAGTGGATGTTGAGCTCGCCGGTCTCATGCGAGTGCCGGACGCCGATCTCACCCGGCGGAATGAGGAGCGCGGTCACCAGGCACTGCTCGTTCTCAAGCAGCGTGTACCACTTGCGCTTGCGGTTGCCCGGCAGCTCCAGGCCGCGCCATCCGTGCTGATCGTCAGGCACCGTGTGAATGCCGACGCGGATCACCTGTGTCTGGATATTCCCCTGGCTCATCGTGCACCTCCGTCTTCGGGGTTTGCGGCTTTCTGCCGCACGGCCTGCGGGGCGAGGCCCCGCCCCCCTCCCCCCCCCCCCACCCACCTCCCGCGGCGCGCCGGCACGCGCGCGCGACAGC
>JAPONS010000060.1 GCA_026713825.1 Chloroflexota bacterium
AAGGCGGCGATGGGAGCCGCCTCGCCGAGGAGCCCGAACC
This sequence comes from Chloroflexota bacterium, assembly GCA_026713825.1. Classification (NCBI taxonomy): domain Bacteria; kingdom Bacillati; phylum Chloroflexota; species Chloroflexota bacterium. The sequence continues at coordinate 41 of JAPONS010000060.1, forward strand.
CCAATGCCAGCGCGATGAGCTGCACCGCCTGCTGGAACACCGTCGTCATGAAGAGCCGCAGCCAGTGGCGGCCCCAGCCCGCCGTGTGGGGCAGCATCCACAGCCCCAGGGCGATGGGCGCGAGGGTCAGCAGCAGGTCGATGAGGGCCAGCCGCAGCACCATCTGCACGATGACGTAGAGGACGAAGAAGCCGTAGACGAGGTAGAGGACGGCAAGGAGCAGGGCCATGCCCCCGCTCCCGGCCTGTACGGCGGTGAGCAAAGTCTTGAGGGTGGAGCGCAGCATGTCCCCGGCGGTGACGTTGAGGGAGACGGCGACGAAGCCTGACACGGCGTCGGCCACGTCCAGGACCAGGGCGCACCACCACAGGGACGACGCGGCGGCGACGAGGCCGAGCACCAGCCGGGGGACCATCTCCCGCCATCCGGCCTGACGGCTGCCCAAGTGCTCGGACATGATGAGGGTCAGCCCCATCCAGCCGAGAATGACCACCAGCGCGCCGGACGTGACGGCCCAGACGACCATCCACGCCTGGCGCACGATGTCGTGGGCGTAGGTGAGGTCGGGGGGAGTGCCGGTGATGATGTCGCTCATCGGCTACCCGCCCCCGCAGTTGTCGGCGTCCTCTTGGGAGAACTCCTCGACCACGCCGCAGAGCGTCCCGTGGGTGCCCTCGATGATCCACCCGGCGAAGGCCCTGGCCCAGCGTCCGGGGTTGAGGGCGGAGAGGATCTTGTCCCAGATGCGTCCGGGCTGGTGGATGGGGACGACGGCGTAGAAGTCGCCCCGCTTGCCGTCCTCGGACTGGACCAGCATCACCAGCAGGTACGCCTTGTCGCGGTCGAGGTCGGGCTGCTCGTCCAGGGCCGGGTACTCCCAGGAGTACTCCCAGCCGTCTGAGCGCTTCTTCTCGCCGCCCTTGACCTGGTAGACGGCGCTGATCCAGTCCCCGGTGTCCGCGTCCCTAACGGCGTAGTGGAGGACCGTGATCTTCCGGTCGAAGACGGGGCGGGCCACGAACTCGCCGCCGCCCTTGCGCTCGACGAACTCCCGGTCGGCGTTGACCAGGACGATGTGGTCGCCCCACGGCTCCTGGGCCAGGGCGGTCCCGCTGGACGGGATCGCCACCAGCGCCGCCAGGAGCAGCGCGGAGGCCAGGGGAATGAACCTTCTAACCGACCGGAGTCTCGATTTCAGCGCCGACATATTCACCTCTCTTTGTCCTGCTACGAAACGCCGGTTTGCGGCGCTCGCCAGAGAGTTTGAACAAACGAAATAACGGTGAAAACTGCCTGAAAGGGGCAACATGTTTGTCGCCCCTTTCGAGGTTCTAGGCAAGGGGCGCCCTCCTGTGCAGTAATGGGGCTGTACAGGAAAAGAGGGTTTATTGCGGAGTCTTCTGCGGGGTCACGGCAAAGCTGAAACAGGAACAAATGAGGCCGAAATTGCGCAGAAGTTGTGAACACTTCGACTTAAGTCCCCAGGTCGGTCTCGCTCCGCAAAACGGGGGCGGGTGGGCCGCATGAAGCAAGGGCGGAAACGGGCCGGAATCCCGCATTGCCCCCTACAGGTGGTCCACATGTCGCAGCCCGTGAGGAGTCGGGCCTTGTGCGTGGCCGAAACCCGGGGTTAGGACCGG
>JAPONS010000061.1 GCA_026713825.1 Chloroflexota bacterium
CGGCCGGTGGGCGGTGGTGTGCGGCGGCGGCGCGCCGAAGGGCACCGCGGCGTTGCCGCCCGTCGAGGGCGTGACCGTCGAGTACCCGGAGCGCCCGGGGCGGAACGGCGCCGACGACCACATCGTGCGGCTGCTGGCAGGGCTGCCCCGGGGCTCGGACGCCCTGCTGTACACGTCGGACCGGAACCTGCGCGAGCGGGCGGCTGCCACGGGCGTCAGGGTCGAGGGCGCCCGCGCGCTGCTGTCGCGGCTGGAGGAGCTTCCGCTGCAAGGGAGCGATTCACAGGATGCGACGGTGGCCACGCAGCCCAGGCTCTCGGTCCGGCCCGCCACGCCCGGCGACGTGCCGCTGGTTCTCGCGTTCATCCGCGGCCTCGCGGAGTACGAGCGGCTGACGCACCTGGTCGAGGCGACGGAGGAAAGCGTGCGCGCAACGCTGTTCGGCGACGCGCCGAGCGCCGAGGCGCTGCTGGGATTCGTGGACGACACGCCCGCGGGGTTTGCCGTGTACTTCCACACGTACTCGACGTTCCTTGCGCGGCCGGGGCTCTACCTGGAGGACATCTACGTGTCGCCCGAGCATCGCCGGCAAGGGCTTGGATCGCTGCTGATGCGGCGCGTCGCGGCCATCGCCGTCGAGCGCGGCTGCGGCCGGTTCGAGTGGGCGGCGCTCGACTGGAACACGGATGCCCACCGCTTCTACGAGGGACTCGGCGCGGAAATGCTCTCGGAGTGGCGCCTCTTCCGCATGACGGGCGAGGCGCTGCGCAGGCTGGGCGAGAGAAGTGGAGATTAGTGATGGCACGGACCGGCTGGTACAGGGACCACCCGCCGCACTGCACCTGCTACTGGTGCAATGAAGGCCGACGGAAGGCAGGCGACCGCCGGCCGTTCTGGCGTCGATTCGCCCGCATACGCCGCCAACGCCCCACGACGCCGCTGCCGGACTGGGTGCTAGAGGGGCTGGGGGAGCCGACGGCCGAGGAGTCGGGCGGCATCGCGACGGAGGACCGGCCGGCGCGGGGGGCACGGCCGAGCCGCAGCAAGGGCGGCGTTGGGCGGGTTGTCGTGTGGGCCGTGGTCATCGCGGTGGCGGTTGTCGCGGGGTGGGTGGCGGCGATGGGGTTTGGGGCTGTGTAGGGACGTCACGGGAACGCCAGCTTATTATGGCAATTTGCGATGAATCGTTTTGATAATCGTGCCGGAAGTGACCTCGTATGGTGCCGCCAATGCGGACGGCAATATACGAGAACGCAATTCCGGTGCCACGGGCACAACGCCAACCAGGCCAAGTGCGGCGACCGTCAGTGTGATCGTCCGGCTGTGGGCTACCTTCTTGGCGCAGACCTGACTCTCTATGGCAGTGGAGGCTCTGCACTCCTCTGCGGCCCTCACTTGCTTGAGCAGAGACGCCGAGGATGGGAAGTCTATATCGTCGATGGCTCGCGATGCCGCCAGTGTGGAGGCACCGGGCAAGTTCAGACCCAGACAGAGGTCGTCGGTAGCGCCTCCGTTCAATGGCTGCGTTGCCCCCATTGCCAGGGCACGGGGTACGATCCCGACCCGCCTCGTCAGACGCCCCCAAGCCCTCCAACACGTCAAGCGCCCGCAAGTCCTCCACCGCGCCGCGCTCCTCCCAAGGTTGGCCCCAGCATTGAAGACGCTGTCAGGGACGCTGAACGGCTGCTCCGCCGGAGGCCGCCGGAACCCCCGCCCGCGCCGCCGGAACCTGTACCCGCCCCGCCCGCGCCACCGGAACCTGCGCCCGCGCCGCCTGCTCGTCCACCCGCGCTGCGGCCGGAGCCGCCGCGGCAGACGCCTCCGCCCCTTCCGCTGCCTACGCCCGCCAGAGAGGCTCCTCCCGGTGGCGGCTTTGACCGCGTGCTGCTGTGGGCGCTGCTGATCGCGCTTGCTGGGTTTGGCGGGTGGGTTGTCGCAGACGGCAGGTTTTTGGACGGCGGCGGAAGCGCGGAGACGCCCGTCGCGGCGATCGTGCCGCCTGTGCCGACGCCCACGCCGACGCCCGCGCCCACTCCTGTCGCAACGCCCCTGCCTGCGCCGACGCCGTCTCCCTCGGCTACGCCGATGCCTGCCCCGCTCGCCACTGCGCCACCAACGCCCGCGCCGACACCCACGGCGACGGCCCCTGCACCTCCGACGGTCGTGCCGACGATGGCCAGAGACGCCCGGCTGACGCATCTCCGTCAATTGTCTCTGGAACTCATCAATAGCGATCGCGCAAATGAGGGGCTGCAACTCGTCGTGTTGGGCGACAATCCGGCGGCGCAATTGCACGCTGACGAAATGCTCAAGCACAACTATGCCGGCCATTGGTGGGTCAATGGAAGCAAACCATATATGGTGTATTCCCGGACCGGAGGCACAAGCTACGCCTTGGAAAATGCAGTGGCTGAGGGCTACACGGACCAGAAATGGGCTGCAATGGGGTGTGGCGATTCTCAGGCAAATTGCCATACACCTGTGCCGGAAGCGGCAATCGAGGACCTGCATCGCGCCATGACTGACTCCGAAGAAGACTCGGGAGGGGTGCGTCGCGACAGAATCCTGGGGCCGGGTCATCGAACGGTCAACATCGGCATTGCATGGAATGACCGCCGCGTGGTCTTTGTGCAGCACTTTGAAGGAGGTTCGGCGGAGGCGCTCGGCCCCCCAATTCTCATAGACAAGCGCACCTTGATCTTTTCCATGGTGAAACGGGAACCGGGGGTCAAGGTTGCGGGCGTGGTCAGCGTTTTCTACGACCCTCCCCCGCAGTCGTTGTCGCCGTCCGCGATCAATGCGCTCGCGAGCTACTGCACGGGCGGGGGGCCGACTGTGGAGTGCGGAGCGCCGGCGATGCGGGTCCTCCGTAGGCTGGAAGCCGGCCACTTCTATACAGATCTGAGTCCCAATGAAATTGTTGCCACGGACTGGCAGGACTCGGATAACGCCTTCACGTTCTCGGCTGAGGTTGGACACCTCATGCAGAAGCCGGGGGTCTACACCATTGTAGTGTGGCGGGACAGGGGCGACGGGGAGCTTGAGGAGAAGCTGGTGGAGCTTTCAGTGTTTGTGGAGTAGGGCAACACTCCCCGCAAGTTCGGGAGGGAAGGGGCGTTGATGGTGGGCTTGGGCCGGCACAGGGACCGCCAAAGGGCGGACTTGCCGGACGAGATGTGGGATCCGATGCGTAGGCCCAGAGGGGTATTGAACCGTCAGCCGCAAAAGCGCGACGGCCCCGTTCGCATTCCGCTGCTGCTGCTCTGCATGGCGCTGGCTGCGGCAGTTGGCTGGGTGATAGGTGATGATGAACTGCAGGCTCGCATCGGAGACATGCCGGACAACATCGCGGACTGGTGGGAAGAGCAGAGCGCATCCTGGGCGGCAATGCCCACACCCACCCCGACTCCTGCAGGACCACCCCACCTTCGGCATCTAGAATATAAGCAGCAAATGCTGGGCCTGATCAATGCGGAGCGTGAACGTGCAGGTGTTGGTCTCGTCACCCTAGGTGATAACAACGCCGCCCAGTTACACGCAGAGTCTGGCTTGAAGCACTGCATCAGTTCCCATTGGGGCGTAGATGGCCTGAAGCCATACATGAGATACACCTTGGCAGGCGGGTATCAGTCCAATGGAGAGAATGGGAGAGGGCTGGACTACTGCATCTCTGCGAGTGATTGGGTGAGGAGCCTCGATAGCCTTGATGTTGAGGTTGAGGATGCCGTGCGGGGATGGATGGGCAGCCCAGGCCATCGCCGCAACATTCTTGATCCCACGCACCAGAAGGTGAACATCGGGCTGGCATGGGACCGGTACAACATCAACGCCGTCCAGCACTTTGAAGGCGACTATGTTGTCTATGATGCGTTGCCGGCCATAGCGGGCGGGACCCTCAGCCTCCAGGGAACGCTCAAAAACGGCGCGGTCATTCGTGGCGAGGACGACTTGGGCGTCCAAGTCTACTTTGACCCGCCGCCGCACCCGCTGACCGCAGGCCAGCTTTCAAGAACCTACTGCTACACCAACGGGCTGCAAGTCGCCTCATTGCGCCCGCCCTTGACTGGCGGGTGGTTCTACGATACGCACGAGTTCACTCAGGAGTACGGCCAGTGCCCAGACCCCTACGCTGTACCATTGGATGCATCCGCGCCCGGCTCGCCTGATGAAGCCAGCCTGCACTATGACGCCGCCAAGGCCGCAAGCGGGTCGCTCCCTCCGGTACTACATACCGTCCCCTGGATCACCGCGCAGACTTGGCGCCTGGGCGGTGATTCCTTCACTGTAACCGCTGACATTAACAGCATCCTCAACCAATACGGCCCCGGCGTTTACACCATCGTGGTCTGGGCGCGCCTCATGGGTGACGACAACGTAGTCTCAGAGTATTCCATCTTTCACGAGGTCACGCCGCCGGACACGTATTCCTGGCCGTAGTTGATCCCCCTACCCCCGCACCACCCGCCCCGGCGCGCGGCTCAGCCACACCAGCAGCGCCGTGATGAGCCAGAACACCAGCACCATGAGGAACGCCGCGTTGTAGTCGCCGCGCCAGGCGTGCAGTCGCTCCAGCGCGAGCGGCGCGATGCCCGCCGCGAGGTTCATCGGCATCCACATCATCCCTCGGATTGCGCCGATGTGCTGCCGGCCGAAGTAGATGGGTGTCAGGATGGCCTGCAGCTGGAAGAATGAGCCCATGGTCAATCCCTGCGCCACCGCCCACACCAGCAGCATCGCCTCGTTCTTGATGAGCAGGATGATCACGACGCCGACGGCAGACAGGAGCATCTGCACGGCAAAGACCGGTCGCACCTCGAACCTCGACGCGAGGTAGCCCCACACGAAGCGCGAGCTCACGGAGAAGACGCCGAACACGAAGACGCCGAAGGCCGCAGTCGCCGCGTCGAAGCCGATCTCGCGGAAGTAGGGCACCCAGTGCGACTGGTAGCCCGGGAAGCCGAACATGCCAACGAATGCCGCAATGGTCAGGAGCCAGAAGGCTTGCGTCCGCAATGCCTGCTTGGCCGTCAGGCCGGTGTCGTAGTTGGCCGGGCGCTCCGGGCCTCGAGTGGGCGGCGGGGCGGCGTCGCCGTCGGGCAGGAGGCCCATGTCCTCGGGCTGCGAACGGACCAGGAACGTGAGCGGCAGCATGACCACCAGGATGCTCAGGCCGCTCCACAGCCACGCGTCGCGCCAGCCGAGCCACGCGATGAGCGCCGTCAGCACGACAGGAAACGCCAGTACCCCCATGGGCGGGCCGACCTGGAACCACGTCATTGCGGCGGCGCGGCGGCGGACGAACCACTTGACCGCGATGGCCTCCAGGACGACGGGGCTCGCCAGCGCGGTGCCCGCCGCCCCGACGATGCCGTACCAGAGGACAAAGTGGAAGGGGGTCTCCGCCCACTTCACCATGATGAACGAGAGGGCCATGAGCACGGCGCCCACGGGCATGATGGCGCGCGGGGCCCATCGGTGTTCGGCGAGCGGGCCGAGCGTCGCGCCGGCGATGCCGCCCGCCATCATCCGCAGCGACAACGTGCCGAAGATGAGCGACGCGCTCCAGCCCAGCTCGTCCCGCATGGGTATGTAGAAGACGCCCGCGGCGAAAGATGCCCCGCCGACGGCGTAGAAGCCCTGCACGGCGGCCACGACCACCTGCCACCAGCCGAAGAAGAATCGCGGGGCGGTTGTGGTCGCGGGAGCGGTCATGGTCCTCCAGAGGAGTATCGGGTTGCCCAAAGCACGAGTGTAGCAGATATGCCCGCGATGGCCCTGACACGGGCCCGTTGCGCGAGAGCGGCATGCGCCGATACCGTGGTCTCACGCCGTCGTGCCGACCGCGGGTCGCAGAGGGGAGGGGGTGCAAATTCTTGGAACTATTCAAATCGTAGCTGGGAGTCCGATGGTCAGCTACGCATTGATTCGGAAACAATCCCGGTCGCAGCTAGGGATTGTTTCCGATTGTTTCCCGATCCAAGGTACAGATTGTTCCAAAACAATGCCGAAAAACCAGCTACGGGGTGACGATTGACCCGGCAAACAATGCGCTGGCCGTCGATGGCCGGAGCCGCGAGCGCCGCGCTAGTTGATGGGCTCGGTCATCCGCAGCCGCAGGTACTCCTGGAACTTGCTCTCCAGCCCGGGGTTGGACTGGAAGGCGCCCCGGCGCGCGGTGGTGATGGTGGTGCTGGAGCGCTGCTGCACCCCCCGCGAGATCATGCAGTAGTGGATGGCCTCCACCACGACGATCACCCCCAGCGGGTCGAGGCTGTCGTCGATGGCGCGGGCGATCTGCTGCGTCATGCGCTCCTGCACCTGCAGCCGCCGCGCAAAGACCTCGACCACGCGGGACAGCTTGGAGAGGCCGGTGATGACACGGCTCCGCCCGTTGGGGATGTAGGCCAGGTGCACCACCCCGCGAAAGGGCGCGATGTGGTGCTCGCAGGTGGACGTGAACTGGATGTTGTCCTGGATGATCATGTCGTCGGAGCCCTGCGGGAAGTCGTCCTCGTCGAGCTGGAAGATCACCTTCAGGTGGTCGTGGGCCAACTCCTCGGAGCCCTGCGTGTAGGTGAGGAGGGCGTCGGCCCAGCGCTCCGGCGTCCGGCGCAGCCCCTCGCGATCGGGGTCCTCGCCCAGGATCTCCAGCACCTGCCGGAGCAGCGGCATCAGGCATTCGATACGTTCCTGTCGGTCCATGCGGGTGTCATTCCTTTGCGTAGGCTGTCTTGTCCGGCACGCCGGCCTCGACGAAGGCCTCCCGGCGCTCGCGGCACTTGTTGCAGTCGCCGCAGTGCCGCCCCTCGGACGGCGCGATGCAGGTGAGGCTGAGCTCCAGCGGCAGGTGGCTGTGGGTGCGGATGAGCTGCGACTTGCTGCCGCCCCGGTACGGCGTCTCGACGATGACCCGGTGCCCAAGCCCCTGCGACAGCACCGAGGCGTAGCTCTCGAAGAATGAGGGCGTGGCGTCGGGGAAGGGGTTGCCGCCCAGCGTGCCGATGGCGATGCGCGAGACACCGTGGGTGCTGCACCAGACTGCGGCCAGTCCGAGCAGGAGGATGTTGCGTCCCGGCAGGAACACGGCCTCGTCCGGCGCCTGGTAGCCGGGGACGTCCTTGCCCGTCACGCTCCAGTGGCGGCCGTAGACGTTGCGAACGGGGATGCTGAGCGTCGTCACGGGGCGCACGTTCGGGTTGCCGAGGGCCTTGACGAAGGCGACCAGCGCCGCGTGTTCGGCGTCCTCCCATGCGAGGCCCTTGCGCACGTAGATGGGCGTGACGATGGCGTCCTCGGCCATGTCCGCAACGAGGATACAGCTATCGAGGCCGCCGCTGGCCAGGGCTGCTACGTCGTCCAGTGTCTAATCCTCCCGGTAGACTGCATAGCTCGACGGGGTCTCCCACAGGCGGACCTCCGTCAGGGGCAGGCCGTTCTCCCGCGCCTGCTCGAAGATGTGCCTGGCGATGTTCTCGGCCGTCGGGTTCACGTCGAGGAGGTACAGGGGCTCGCCCAGCTCCGACAGCGCGGGAATGACCGGGTCGTCGCGGCGGAGGAGCATCTTGTGGTCCAGGTGCTCGTCGACCCAGCCCTTGACGATGTCGCGGACCTCCGTGAAGTCGCGCACCATGCCGAGGCGGTCGAGGGTGCCGGACTCAAGGTCGACCTCGATCAGGCCGTTGTGGCCGTGGAGCTGCTTGCACTTGCCGTCGTACTCCAGCAGGCGGTGGCCGTAGCAGAAGTCGATGGTCTTGGTGATCCTGTGCCGCGCCATGGCGCCTCCTATGCCAGGGGACCCGGGCCCGCCAGGTGCCGCCCTGCGTCAACGCGGATGGTTTCGCCGGTGATGGTCTCGCTCTTGAGCAGCGTGATGAGCAGGTCCGCAATCTCGTCGGCCGACGACTCGCGGCGCAGGGGAGCCTGCGCAATGATGTCGTCGCGCCACTCCGCCTCGGTGATGTCCTCCGGGCGCATCGTCGGTCCGGGCGCCACGGCGTTGACGAGGATGCCGTGCGACGCCAGCTCAGTGGCAAAGGCCTTGGTCATGAACTGTACCGCGGACTTGGCCGTCAGGTAGGGGAGGCACTCACGGTAGGGCGTCTCGCCGGCGGCCCAGTCGCCGAAGAGGACGATGTGGCCGCGCGTGGGCCCGGCGTTGAGCGCCATGGCGCGGGCGGCGTGCACGGCCAGCAGATAGCTCCCCTTCGCCGTGCTCATCGCGTGGTCCCAGGCGACGGAGTCCAGCAAGGGCAGCGGCACGCGGGGGAAGTCGGAGGCCAGGTTGACAACGAAATTGAGGTTTCCAAGGGTGGCGACGGACTGTTCCACCATCGCCTGCACATCGGCCTCGTGGCTCAGGTCGCCCTGCACGGTGAAGGCCATCGATCCCGTTCCTGCCAGGGAATCACGCAGGGCCTCAGCCTCCGATGCGGAACTCCGGTAGCCGATGGCGAGGTTGATGCCTTCCTGCGCCATGCGGCGCGCGACCACGGCGCCGACGCGCCGCGCGCCCACGATGAGCGCGCCTTTGCCCTGCAGGGTTATCAACGGGCATGCTCCAAGGGGGGAGGAGAGAGTAGTGGTATGACGGCTGCATTGTAGCATAGGGGGGAACTTGGGGTATGCCCAACCCCGTTTTATGGAGTGCGGGGGCGACGGCGCGCCCCGTCGCTCCCGAGCAACATGGAGGCGCAATGGAACAGCTCCCCGTCCCGTCCTACATGGAGTTCTTTCGCGATGACTACCTTGGCGCGTACCGGGAGACGATCTCCCCGGAGAACGCCGTGGTGGAGTCGGCGTTTGTGCACCGCGTGCTGCAGCTGTCGCGCGACGCGGAGGTGCTCGACCTGTGCTGCGGGCATGGGCGGCACGCCGTCATCCTCGCGCTGACGGGACTGCGCGTGACGGGCCTCGACCTGAGCGACGCGTACCTGGAGCGCGCGGCGGCCATTGCGGCGGGGGCGGGCGTCGACCTGCCTCTGGTGCGCAACGACATGCGGAAAATCCCGTTCGAGGGCCGGTTTGACGCGGTCATCAACCTGTTCACGTCCTTCGGCTACCTGAACTCGGACGCTGAGGACATGAAGGTGCTCCACCAGGTGGCCAAGGCGCTCAAGCCGGGCGGCCAGTTCCTCATCGACCTCATCAACCGCGAGTGGGTGGTGTCCAACTATGTGCGCGACGAGCGCAAGGTGGCGCCCAACGGCACGGTCTACCAGGAGCGCAGGGAGATAGACCTGCTGCACAGCCGCATCAACAACAGCTTCCATGTGACCTCGCCCGACGGCGAGACGCACCACACGGACGGGCTCACCATTCGCCTGTACTCGCTGACGGAGCTGGTGCGGATGCTGGACACGGCGGGCCTGGTCTACCGCACCGTATACGGCGGCTACGAATTGGAACGTTACGGCGTCGAATCTCGTCGTATGATTGTGGTGGCTGACAAACCACAGTGACCGCGGCCGTTACAGCCGGGCGCCCAGGCTCCGCCGGCTGCGAAAAACGCGACTTCGCGGTGGTCTCCACGTTTGACACATAGTACAAACAGGTATTAAATTTACATATTGTCATGCCTACAATCATTCGCATCGTTGGCCTGGTTCTCAAGAAATACAAGCGCCGTCTCGCTATGGGCTACCTCTCTGTGTTCGGCGCAGCCGCGGTCGCCCTGGCGGTGCCGCGCATCCTTGGCCAAAGCGTCGACAGCGTTCTCAGGTCCGGTGACCGCGATGTTGAGGCGCTGTGGCTGCTGGCGTTTGCGCTGCTGCTCGCCGGTGCAGCGAGGGGCATCTTTGCCTTTGGGCAGACCTATTTCGCGGAGTCAACGTCGCAGAAGGTGGCGTACGACATCCGCAACAACTTCTACAACAAGCTACAGCACCTGAGCTTCGCCTTCCACGACAAGCAGAACACGGGAGATCTGATGTCGCGGGCCACGGCCGACGTCGAGGGCGTGCGCATGTTCGTGAACATGGGCGCCGTCCGGTTCGGTTTCGTCGTCGCCATGATGGTCGGCATCGCCATCGCAATGTTCCTGACGGACGTGACGCTGGCGCTGGTGAGCCTGGCCTTCGTGCCGCCTCTGGGCTGGCGCGCCATCGACACGAGCAGGGGCCTGCGCCGCAAGTGGATGCAGGTGCAACGGCTCACAGGCGACATGGTCACCACAATGCAGGAGAACCTCTCCGGCATGCGCGTGGTCAAGGCCTTCTCCGCAGAGAAATACGAGCAGGAGAAGTTCGAACGCCGCGCCGAACTTGTGCGTGAGGCTACGTACGAGGCTCAGCGCGTCTGGGCGAGGAACTTCAGCGTGATGAATTTCTTCTTCCTGGGCGCGCTGGCGGCAATCCTCTACGTCGGCGGCAACCAGGTCATCGACGGCCGGGTCGTCGACCCGTTCACCAACCAGGTGCAGTACAACGGCCTGACACCCGGCGAGCTGACGGCCTTCATCTTCTACATGGGACTGCTGACCATGCCTGTCCGCATGATGGGATGGATGGTCAACAGCTTCTCCCGCGCCATCTCCTCCGGCCAGCGGCTCTTCCAGATACTCGACTGGGAGTCGCCGGTGTCCGAGAGGACGGACGCGACGGAGTGGGGGCGCGTCAAGGGCGCTATCGAGTTCAAGAACGTGTCGCTGTCCTACGACGGCGATGCACACGCCCTGCAGGACATCAATGTCTCGATCTCCCCGGGCGAGGTAGTTGCGCTCGTGGGCCGGCCGGGAAGCGGCAAGACCACCTTTGCGCACCTGCTTCCCCGGTTCTACGACCCCACCTCGGGCGAAATCACCGTTGATGGGAGGGACATCCGGGATGCGACGCTGGAGTCGTTGCGGCGCAACATAGGCGTCGTGCAGCAGGACGTATTCATCCACACGGCGACCATCGCGGAGAACATCGCCTACGGCAAGGGCGACGCCTCCGACGAGGACATCCGCGAGGTGGCCTCCATCGCGCAGTTGCACGAGTTCATTTCCGGCCTGCCCGACCAGTATGAGACCATTGTGGGCGAGCGGGGCGGAGGCCTCTCCGGAGGGCAGAAGCAGCGGCTCTCCATCGCCCGCACTATTCTGATGAACCCGCCTGTGCTCGTCCTTGACGACTCCACATCCAGCGTCGACGCGCACACGGAACACCTGGTGCAGGAGGGGTTGGAAGAGGTCATGAGCGGCCGCACCACCATCGTGGTGACGAACCGCCTAAGCGCCATTCGCAACGCCGACTTCATCCTCGTCTTCCGCGACGGCGGCATCGTGCAGCGAGGCACGCATGAGGAGCTCCTCGCCAAGGGCGGCGAGTACCTCAGCTTGTACGAGTCGCAGCTCAAGCCCATGGAAGAGGCGGCGCTGCAAGAGGTCCAACTGGCAGGCGAATTGGAGGGCTCGGATTGACGACCCGCGTTAGCGGTTACGGGCACCTGGGGCGTTCGGCGCTTGACGACGTGCTCATGGGCAACCTGTATGACCACGGCGTGGTCATGCGCCTTGCCAAGTACGCGCTGCCCTACAAGTTCTGGGTAGCGACGTCCTTCATCGGCATGGCCGGCCACATCGTCACGATGGTGATGCAGCCCCTCATCATCGGCTGGGCCATCAACAACTTCGTCGATGGAGTCACCGGGGCGGACGCCGCCTGGGGCAACCTCGAGATTGCCGCTATCCTCTTCATCATCAACGTGCTGTTCAACATGTTGTTCAACTTCATGCAGTTGGTGTCCCTGGCCCGCGTGACGGTGAACGTGCTGCATGACCTGCGGACCTCGATGTTCGAGCACCTGCAGAACCAGGCCACATCGTTCTACGACCGCAACGAGGTCGGCCGCATCATGTCGCGCATCCAGAATGACGTCTTCCAGCTTCAGGAGTTCATGGACGTCGGCATCACCACCATCGGCGACATCATGATGCTGGTGTTCATCGCGGGCACAATGATCTACCTGGACCCGCTGCTGGGCATCGTGACGCTCTCGGTCATCCCGTTCCTCGGGGTCATTCTCATCTTCTGGCAGAAGAAGTCGCGGCCCACGTTCCTTGGCGTGCGAGTGGCCATCTCGGCGGTGAACGGGAACCTGCAGGAGAACGTCTCCGGCGTGCGGGTGACGCAGAGCACCAACCGGCAGGACAAGAACCTCACCAACTTCAACACCCTGAACCAGACGCACCTTAACCGGACCATTCGTGCGTCCTTCCTCTCCGCCTCGCTCATGCCGGTGGTGGAGACGCTGACGGTCGTGTCGATGGGCCTCGTGGTGGTGGTCGGCGGCATCCGGGTCTTCGACGGCGCGCTTGAGATCGGATTCCTCGTCGCCTTCCTCATCTACGTGCAGCGGTTCTTCGAACCCATCCGGACGCTGACCCTGCAGTACACGATGTTCCAGCGGGCCATGGCTTCCGGCGCACGCATCTTCGAGATGCTGGACATCTCGCCGGAGATGCAGGACAAGAAGGACGCCCATACGCTGCCGCCGATCAGGGGCGAGGTCGTCTTTGACGACGTTTGCTTTGGATACACGTCCGAGGAGCAGGTGCTCCACAACATCAACCTGACCATCGAGCCCGGGCAGAACGTGGCCCTCGTGGGGCTGACGGGCGCGGGCAAGACGAGTCTCGTGGCGCTGATGCACCGCTTCTACGACGTTACCGGCGGCTCCATCCGCGTCGACGGCTACGACGTGCGTGACGTCACACGGGAGAGCCTGGCCGGGCAGATGAGCATGGTGCTGCAGGAGCCGTACCTCTACTCGATGAACATCCGCGACAACATCCGCTACGCCCACACGGAGGCCACCCACGAGCAGGTGGAGGCCGCCGCCCGGGCTGTCGGCGCGCACGAGTTCATCATGGAGCTCGACCACGGCTACGACACGATGCTCCAGCAGCGCGGCAACAACCTGAGCATGGGCCAGCGGCAGCTCATCAGCTTCGCCAGGGCCGTCGTGGCTGACCCGCGCATCATCGTGCTGGACGAGGCGACCGCCAACATCGACTCGCGGACGGAGAAGATCATCCAGGAGAGCCTGAAGGCGGTGCTGCGCGGCCGCACGTCGGTTGTCATCGCGCACCGGCTGTCGACTATCACCAGCGCCGACGTCATCGTCGTGCTGGACCACGGGCGCATCATCGAGACCGGCAACCACCGGGAGCTGCTGGCCAAGGGCGGCCTGTACGCGGCCCTCTACGCGATGAACTTCGGCGAGCCGATCACGACGCACTCCAACGGCTCCGACGATGTCCTGTCCCTGCTAGGGCGTGTGGACATCTAGCGCTTGCCGCCTCGCCGACGGATAATCGGGTCACCCGCAGGGGCAGCGACGGCAGGGCGGCTTCCCGCCTCCGGGAAGCCGCGGGCAAAGGAGGCGTCATGAGCACTGAACAGTACACCGATCCGCGTCCGCCCGTCTGGATTGGGCACGTCAGGATGAACACCAACGCCCTCGCGGAGTCCATCGCCGCCATGCTGGACATCGGCATGCGTCCCATCGTGCAAGGCGATGCCATGGCCGTGCTGGAAATGCGGGGCGGCACGCACATCGTGCTTCGGCAGGACGAAGCCGCCGGGCCCGCGGACGCCGAGTTTGACCTGATGGTGGAGGACGTCGACGCCACCCACGCCGAGTACAGCGCCAAGGGGTTGAATGTGTCGGAGATCCGCCGCGGCCGCATCCACGACTCCTTCACGCTGACCGAGCCCGGCGGCAACCGCATCACGGTCAACTCCACGCACGTTTCGGACCAGCCGGTCTAAAGCGAAGGGGTTGTCCGTATCGCTCTTCGACATGCAAGGCATGTCTGCCAGGGCCCCTTCCCCAATGGAGGGGGGCTTTGTATGCTCAGAGTAAATCATAGAGGGGGAAGGTATGGCCAAGCTTCTGGTTATCCACGGCGCCGGCATGAACATGAGGGGCAAGGTGGACGTCGAGACGTTCGGGCCCATGACGCTGCCGGAGTACGACGAGAAGATTGCGGAATTCGGGAGAGAGCTCGAGGTGGAGGTGCGGTGCTACCACTCGAACATCGAGGGCGAGGTGGCCAACGCCATCTACGAGGCCCACGGCGACGGCACCAACGCCATCCTCATCAACCCCGCGGGTTGGACGCGTGACGCCAACATCCTCGTTTCGGCCATGCGGCAGGTGCGCCTGCCCGCCGTCGAAGTGCACATGACGAACCCGACGGCGCGGGGCGGCAACTCCGTCGTGCTGCCGGTGTGCAAGAGCTCGGTCTACGGCTTCGGCATCTACGGGTACTACATGGCGATGAAGGGCGTGCTGGAGACGTACGGCTTGTAGACCTGCTCAGGCAGTCCGGCGCCCTCACTTTGCAGCAAGGACGGGCCATGTACATCAAGTTCAGCGATACTCAGACCGACACGCAGGGCGAGCGGCCCCTGGTCCTCAAGCGCATCATCAACCAGAGCGTCACGCCGAGCATCAGCCTGACGTGGGTCTCGCTCTACGGTCGCCACGAGAAGGTGGTCAACGACATCAGCGACCGCGTCTACTACATCATCGACGGCGAGGCGGACTTCGACGTTGGAGGCGAGCTCGGCAGCGTGACCGGCGGCGACGTCGTCTACATCCCCAAGGGTGTCCCCTACGTTTTCACGGGACACATGACGTACGTCGTCATGAACAGCCCCGGCTACGTGCCGGACTCGGACCGAGTGGTGGACTAGGGGGCGGGGAAGGGAGTTATACCGAAGTTAGCGAGTTTATCGGATATTACTAAACTTGGCATAAACGACGCGGCGATCAGTCTCATACCCGCTTCACCAGCTCCCAGACGACGACGATGGGCAGGCCTCTGACTGCGGCGTCAAGGAGGCCTGGCACGTGTCGGCCTATGTCAGCGAACGCGGTTAACTCCTCGTCACTCCACAACGGTTCCACACATTGGACGACGTCGAGCCCAGCGGTCTGGAATGCGGCAAGGTAGTCGGAGTGAAGGTGGATGTAGTTGCGCGTGAATCCGCTGGTGTCGTCTTCCATGTCCACGGCCTGCGAACCCAGCATTACCATGAACGGGTGAACATCCGAGAGGACTACACGGCCGCCGGGCCGCACTACTCGTGCTAGTTCCGCAAGAGGCTGTCCCAAGTGGGTGAAATGGGTCAGCGCCAGCGTGCAGACCGCTAGGTCTACAGCGTTGTCCGGTAGGGGAAGCGCCAAGAGGTCGGCAGTCTCAAAGCGGGCTGCTGGCGTCTTGGCCTTCGCAACGTCAAGCATTTCGGGTGTGCAGTCGATGCCGATGACTTCGTGACCGAGAGACGACAAGTAGGCAACGTGTCTTCCCGTTCCACACGCCGCATCGAGTACCATGCCCACTGGATAGGAAGCGAGAAGGCTATGGACGATCGGCTCCTCGGCCATCACCATGGGATTCCCCGGCGCATCGTATCCGGCGGCCCACGCTGCATACTGGGCTCGCACCGTGCGCTCTTCCGCGTGCCACGGTTCCGACCATGGTTCTTCGTCAATCCTGGTGGCGACCTCCGCGATGCTGCGTGTCCAAGCCCTCACTGCTGCGGGGTCAATCCAATGATTGCGGAGAATGGCAACCCCCTGTAGTCCAAGTATGAAGTCGCCCAATCTGCTGTAATTAGACATGCTACCTAACTCCCGTATTCAGTGGCCGCGAATTCGACTCATGCGCCATGCCTACATAAATTGTACCGCGACCGTTAGGCGTATGCGGGTCAACTCTGGTACAGTCACGGACACGGCTGATGGCTGACATTTATACCGAACGGCAGCGGTCCTCTTTCGACTTCAAGGAGCAATCCACTGAAACGCCCGAGAATCTTCTACGGCTGGATCATCGTGCTGATTGCCGCCACCGGCGGCGTGTTCACCCTTGGCACCGGCCTGTGGAGCATGGGCGCCTTCGTCGTCCCGATGGAGGAGGAGCTCGGGTGGAACCGGACCACCCTCTTCGCCGGCCTGACGATTCGCGCCCTCGCCGCCGGCGCTATAGCGCCCTTCATCGGCCCGGTTTTCGACACCAGGAATGGCCCAAGGTACCTCACCATCAGCTCGGCGATAATTCTTGGGGTATCGCTCATTGGGCTTCGATGGGTGGACGAGGTCTGGCAGTACTTCATCCTCTTTGGGGGTGTCGGGGCGCTCGCAAACGTGACCAGCGGCATCGTGCTCATTGAAGCCGTTGTCCCTAAATGGTTCATTCGACAGCGGGGCAGGGCTGTCGCGGCGGCCAGCATGGGAGGAGTGCTCGGCCCGGTCTTTCCGCTGGCCATCCAGTGGGCAATCTCGGCCTACGGCTGGCGCGATGCCTGGGTGGCGATGGGGGTGGTCTCCGTGGTGATCCTGCTTCCGCTGGCATTCCTCGTCCGTACCCAGCCCGAAGACATGGGGCTCAGTCCGGACGGCGACACGGGGGCCTCGCCCCAACCGTCGGCGCGGCGAGCCCGCAACGTCTCCCCGGAGGCGGACCACACCCGAGGTCAGGCCATTCGGACCAGCACATTCTGGATACTCATTGCCACGTTCAGCCTGACGTCGCTGGGCGTGCAAGGTTTCATTTCCAACTGGCTGCCGTATTTCCAGGACATTGGATTCTCCGCGAACACGGGGGCCCTGGCGCTCACAGTCTTTGGGATTGCCGTACTGCCGGCAAGGTTCTTCTGGGGGGCCCTGGCGGACTCTTTCTCCGTGCGGCATCTGCTGATGGTCCAGCACATCCTGACGGGACTGCTGGTGGTGCTGCTCCTGTACATCGGCAACTATACGCTGCTCATGGTCTTCGCAGTGCTCATGGGATTCGCCTATGGCGGGTACGTCCCTCTCCAGCGGCTCATCTACCCCATCTACTACGGCCGCTCGCACCTGGGAGCCATCCGGGGCGCCATGCGTCCGGCCATCACCACGGCCTCCGCTGCGGGGCCGCTGATCATTGCGGGGATCTATGACCTCAATGGCTCGTACGAGATAGCCTTTGTGTTTGTCATGATGATGTGGTTCGCGGCCGGTATGATGTTCCTGCTGGCTCGGCCTCCAAGGCCGCTGTCGCTGGGTGACCGGCCGACGGCGTAGGGCGTCGCGTTCTCGACCTAGGAGCCGCGCAGCCGGGGCGGCTTGGCGAGCATGATGACGGCGCCCGTCACCGCGAAGCCGATCATCACCATGACGAAGCTCCAGTAGTACGAGCCGTGCAGGTCGTAGACGGCGGCGACGAAGACGGGGCCAATGGCGCCGGTGAAGCCGTTGAACGGGCGCATCAGGCCCGTGATGGCACCGAGGTGGTTCCTGCCGAAGTAGTTGGCGACGATCAACGGCCGCAGGATGAATGAGCCGCCCATCGTCACGCCAAAGAGAATCATAAAGGCGAACAGCATCGGCAGGCCGACGACGTAGATGAGGAGCAGGACGCTGGACGCCGTCAGGAATGATTGAACGACGATGAGTAGCCTGACGTTGAAGCGTTCGCCAAGCAAGCCCCACAGGGGTCGGACGCTGACGGAGAAGATGCCGTAAACCATTATGGCGAAGGCGCCCACGCCCGTCCTGAAGCCCACGTCCTGCAGGTACGGAATCCAGTTGACCTGGAAGCCGCGCATACCGAGGCCGCCGAGGGCGTAGGCAAGGATGATGAGCCAGAACGCCGGGCTGCGGATGGCCTCGCTGCGGGAGAGGCTGCGCTCGTCCGGGGCCCGCGCCGGCGCTGCGGGCTGCGACGGCTCCTCGACGGGGGTGAGCTCGCCGTCCGGCAACAGGCCCATGTCCTCCGGGCGCGTTCGCACCAGGAAGGACAGCGGCACAAGAACGGCGATGACGAAGATGCCCATGATGAGCCACGTGTCGCGCCAACCCACGACGCTCATGATGGTGTGCAGCGTCAACGGGGCGAAGAGCGGCCCCAAGCCGCCCGCCCATGACCGCAAAGCCCAGGGCCCTGCCCCGTTTGCGCACGAACCACTTGGGGAGGATGGCCTGCGTCAGGGCCTCGCCGATGCCGAGGCTGCCGATGGCGGCCAGCACTCCATAAAAGAAGTAGTATTCCCAGAGACTGTCCACCCACTTGAGGGTGATCAGCGAGACGCCGATGAGGATGGCGCCGCCGAACATGAGCGCCCGCGGCCCGTTCTTGGTGTCACGCCAGGGACCGACGATGGGCGAAAGGAAGCTGGCGACTGCGGTGTAGACGGTCAGGGCGCCGAAGAAGGCAGTGCGTGACCACTCGAGTTCTTCGGTCATGGGCTTGGCGAAGACGGTGAGCGCCCAGGTGCCTACGCCGGTATTGAACCCTCCCGTGATGACGGCAACGCCCACCAGGACCCAGCCGTAGTAGATCCCCTTCTTGGCTTGCTGCCCGCGCTCTCCACTCTCCGGCATAGCCCGTGCATGGTACAGCATTTGGGGATGCCGGGGACTGTACAAGAGGCCCGGCTGGGGGTGGCGGTGCGGCGTTCTCTGCCTTCCTGTGCGCCGCCGCCCATCGTCCCTTCCGCGCCGGGCCAGTGGCAATCATGCCCCGACGGCGCCCGCGCACATGTGAAATTTTGCGGTCAGAGGGGGGTGAACCTTATGATTGGACGGGGTCCAATCTTGCGATTGGACGGAGTTGAACCTTGCGATTGGACGGCATCTAATCTTGCAATTGGACGATGGTAAAGGTTACACTTGGACGATGACGCAGAACGCGCTGCATCCACGCTTCATCACGCCCCGGCTTGCCGAGGCCCTGGAGGACTCGCCCGTCGTCCTGATCCAGGGGCCCCGGCAGAGCGGGAAGACGACGCTGGCCCAAATGATGTGCGCGCCCGCCAACCTTCAGGGGTTGGACGCGGCTGCCGGGCCGGCATACGGCTACCTGAGCTTTGACGACGATGTAGTCCGCGCGGGCGCCGAGGCGGACCCCATGGCCTTTGTGGACCGTCTGCCGGACCGCGTTGTGCTGGATGAGGTACAGCGGGCGCCCGGCCTCTTCACCGCCCTGAAGCTGGAGGTCGACCGGCGGCGGACGCCCGGCCGCTTTCTCCTGACCGGCTCCACAAACGTGCTGGCCGTGCCCACCGTGCAGGAGTCCTTGGCCGGACGCTTGGAGACCATCCATCTCCATCCCCTTTCCCAGAGTGAACTCCACACCGGCGCGCCCGCCGCCCCAAGCTTCCTCGATGCTCTGTTCACGGATGGCCCCAGAGCGCGGAGGACGGCGCGGTTGGGGCCAAAGCTGGCCGACCTCATCGTTTCCGGGGGATACCCTCCTGCCCTCGCCAGGCCCCCCGGACGGCGGCGGGCCAACTGGTACCGCAACTATATCTCGGCCCAGATGCAGCGCGACGTCGCCGACGTCTCGCGCATCCGCGGCCTGGATGTCCTGCCGCGCCTCCTGGCCTTGGCGGCGACCCAGACGGCGCAGCTGTTCAACGTCAGCAGCCTGGCCGCGCCCTTTCAGCTCAGCCGGCCGACCATCGGAGACTACGTCACCCTGTTGGAGCGGGCGTATCTGTTGGAACGGCTGCCGCCCTGGTACAGCAATCGGGGCAAACGCCTGGTCAAGACCCCCAAGCTGCACGTGGGCGACACGGGAGTGGTCTGCAGCTTGTTGGGCGTCTCCGCGCAAGCGCTGCTGGACGACCGTACGCTGTTGGGGCAAGTGGCGGAGACCTTTGTTTTCCAGGAGTTGCGGCGGCAGGCCGGTTGGCACGCAGACCCCGTGGAGTTCTACCATTACCGGGACAAGGACCAGTATGAGGTGGACGTTGTCATGGAGTGCGCCGGTCGTGTTGCCGGCGTGGAGGTCAAGGCGGGCGCCACAGTGACCCAGTCCGATTTTCGCGGGTTGCGGCGGCTCAAGGAAGCCTGCGCCGAGCGCTTTGCCGCGGGAGCCGTCCTGTACGATGGTGAAGCGGTTGTCGGCTTCGGGGAAAGCTTGTTTGCCGTGCCCATGCAAACCTTGTGGGAAGGGGAATAGTCCCTGTCTCTTGCATTCGCGCCTTTTTTCACGAATAATAGGCCTTCAAGCGCCCGGCGCGCTCGCGGGGGCGTTGACCGCGCATTCCTGCGCGTGTAGAATCTCAGTTTCTACGGATAGGCACAGGTTTTTCGGGGTCTGGGACGGATGCAGCGTCGGTTTTCTTCACTGCTGGACGATTTACCCAAGAGTTAAGCATCGGTCGCGCCATTTTCTGAAAGGGGCCTCATGGTAAGGGAACAGGACATCACCAGCCGCCGGCGCCGCTACCTGCAGCAGTTGGAAGCTGCGCAGCGAGCCGCCGCCGAGCGCGGGCTGTACTCCCCTGCCCATGAGCACGACAGCTGCGGCGTTGGCATGGTCGCCAACATCCGCGGCAACCGCACGCACACCATCATCGAGCAGGGCATCGAGGTGCTGATCAACCTGGAGCACCGCGGCGCCGAGTGCTGCGACCCGGACACCGGCGACGGCTCAGGCATCCTGTTCCAGGTGCCCGACGCCTTCTTCCAGCGCCACGCCCACTCGCTGGGCATCGCGCTTCCGAAGGAGGGCGAGTACGGCGTCGGCATGGTCTTCCTGCCGCAGGACGCGCGCCAGCGGGCTGAGTGCGAGACCGTCATCCGCGAGACCGTTGAGGCCGAGGGCCAGCGCTTCCTCGGCTGGCGTGACGTGCCCGTAGACGACACGCAGATCGGCTGGTTGGCGCGGACGCGGCAACCCGTCATCCGGCAGTTCTTCGTGGGCAGCGCCGCCGGCATCCCGGACTCCGCCGCCTTCGAGCGCAAGCTGTATGTGGTGCGCCGCGTCATCGAACAGGCCTGCTTCGAACGCAAGCTCGGCGACGGCGAGAACTTCTACATCTGCAGCCTCTCCTGCAACCGCATCATCTACAAGGGGTTGATGAAGGCCTCGCAGATGGCGCAGTTCTACCAGGACATGCAGGAGCCGGAGGTGGCAAGCGCCTTCGCGATGGTCCACTCGCGCTTCAGCACCAACACGCTGGGCGCATGGCCTCTGGCGCACCCCTACCGCATGATCTGCCACAACGGCGAGATCAATACGCTGCGCGGCAACATCAACTTCATGCACGCCCGCTCGGCGTACTTCGATTCGCCGCTGTTCGGCGATGACATGGAGAAGCTCAAGCCCATCATCGGCGACAACCAGAGCGACACTGCAAGCCTCGACAACGCGCTGGAGCTGCTATGCAGCACCGGCCGCTGGCTGCCCCACGCCATGCTCATGCTCAT
This sequence comes from Chloroflexota bacterium, assembly GCA_026713825.1. Lineage (NCBI taxonomy): Bacteria > Bacillati > Chloroflexota > Chloroflexota bacterium. Next base: position 21,190 of record JAPONS010000061.1, read on the forward strand.
CCCCGAGGCCTGGAGCGACCACATCCCCATGGCCCAGGAAAAGCGGGACTTCTACGAGTACCACTCCTGCCTGATGGAGCCATGGGACGGGCCTGCCATGGTCGCCTTTACCGACGGCCACAGCATCGGCGCGATTCTCGACCGGAACGGCCTGCGCCCGATGCGGTACCTCGTCACCAGCGACGACCTGCTGGTCATGGCGTCGGAGACGGGTGTGCTGGACGTGCCGCCGGACTCGGTCCGCTTCAAGTCCCGGCTGCAGCCCGGCAACATGTTCTACATCGACTTTGACCAGGGCCGCATCATCGAGGACGCGGAGATCAAGCACACGCTGGCAACCCGGCAACCCTACGGCGAGTGGCTGCACGAGAACGTCGTGGACCTCGAAAGCCTGCCAACGCCGCGCCACATCAACGGCAACGACTTCGATACGCTGGTGGAGCGGCAGCGCGCCTTCGGCTACACGACGGAGGAGCTTGGCATCCTGATGCAGCCCATGGGTGAGACGGGGCAGGAGCCCGTTGGCTCCATGGGGAACGACGCCGCGCTGGCCATCCTCTCAGACCGACCGCAGCCCCTGTTCAACTACTTCAAGCAGCTCTTTGCCCAGGTCACAACCCCGCCGCTCGACGCCATACGCGAGGAGTTGGTGACCTCCGTGGTGACGTTCATCGGCTCGGAGCAGAACCTCTTCGAGGAGACGCCGCTTCACTGCCGGCAGCTCCGCATCCAGGAACCAATTCTGACGAACGAGGAACTGGAGAAGATCCGCGCGGCCGACCAGCCGGGCGTGAAGTCCGCGACCATCTCCACCATCTTCCGCGCCGACGGCAGCGACGGCGGTCTCCATGAGGCGATCGAGCGGGTGCGCCGGCAGGCGACGCGGGACATCGAGGACGGGGCCACGGTCCTCATCCTGAGCGACCGCGGCGTCAACCGGGACTACGCGCCCATCCCGAGCCTTCTCGCCGTTTCGGCAGTGCACCACCACCTCATCCGCGAGGGCACCCGCGTCAAGGTGGGTCTCGTTCTCGAGACGGGAGAGCCGCGGGAGACGCATCACTACGCGTCGCTCATCGGCTACGGTGCTGGCGCCATAAACCCGTACCTTGCATTGGAGAGCATCGCCGGTCTGGTGGAGGAGGGCCGCATTGGGGGCCTCTCCGCGGAGAAGGCGCGGGACAACTACATCAAGGCGGTGCATAAAGGCGTCATCAAGGTGATGTCCAAGATGGGCATCTCCACCGTGCAGAGCTACCGCGGCGCGCAGGTCTTTGAGGCCATCGGCCTGAGCAAGGAGCTGGTGGACGAGTACTTCACATGGACGTCCTCCCGCATTGGCGGCCTTACGCTGGAGTCGCTGGAGGAAGAGGTCGTGCGGCGGCACCGGCGCGCCTACCCGGAGCGCCGGCCTGTCGGCTTGCTCGACCTTGACAACCCCGGCGTCTACTACTGGCGGCGCAACGGCGAAGAGCACATGTGGAACCCGGACTCCATCTCCAAGCTGCAGCACGCGTCGAGCCTGAACTCGCGCCGGATGTATGACGAGTTCGCGGTGATGTCCAACGAGGAAGAGGAGCACCGCAAGACGCTGCGCGGGCTGCTCAAGCTCAAGCCCGCCGAGGGTGGCCCCATCCCCATTGATGAGGTGGAGCCGGTACAGGAGATCCTGAAACGGTTTGCGACGGGCGGAATCTCCCTCGGCTCCATCAGCCGCGAGGCGCACGAGGCGCTGGCCATCGCCATGAACCGCATGGGCGGGCGCAGCAACACCGGCGAGGGCGGCGAGGACCCGTCACGCTACGATCTGGACCCCAACGGCGATTCCCGCAACAGCGCCATCAAGCAGGTGGCATCGGGGCGCTTCGGCGTTACGACGGAGTACCTGGTCAACGCCAAGGACCTGCAGATCAAGATCGCGCAGGGGGCCAAGCCCGGCGAGGGCGGGCAGTTGCCCGGCCACAAGGTCAGCGAGTACATCGGGTGGATTCGGCACACCACGCCCGGCGTGGAGCTGATCTCGCCGCCTCCGCACCACGACATCTACTCCATAGAGGACATTGCGCAGCTCATCCATGACCTGAAGACGGCCAACCAGGACGCGCGCATCCATGTGAAGCTCGTCGCCGAGGTGGGCGTGGGCACGGTGGCGGCGGGCGTCGCCAAGGCCAAGGCCGACGTCGTGCTTATCAGCGGCGACAGCGGCGGCACAGGCGCATCGCCCGAGTCGTCCATCAAGCACGCGGGCGTAGCGTGGGAGCTGGGGCTGGCTGAGACGCAGCAGGTGCTCGTCGCCAATGACCTGCGCAGCCGCATCGTCGTGCAGACGGACGGCCAGATCAAGACGGGCCGCGATGTCGCCATCGCCGCGATTCTGGGCGCGGACGAGTATGGCGTCGCGACGGCCGCGCTCATCGTGCTTGGCTGCATATACCTGCGGAAGTGCCACCTGAACCTCTGCTCGGTCGGCATCGCCACGCAGGACGAGGAACTGCGCAAGCGCTTCGCGGGCGACCCGCAGCACGTCGTCAACTACTTCACCTTCATGGCGGAGGACATGCGCCAGGTCATGGCGGAGATGGGCTTCCGCACCGTCAATGAAATGATAGGGCGCACCGACAGGCTGGACTGGAGCGGAGCGGAGGCGCACTGGAAGGCGAAGGGCCTGGACTTGAGCTCCATCCTGCATCGTGCGGAGACCATTCCGAGCATGGGCCCCGGCACTGGAACGTACCAGTGCGAAATGCAGGACCATAAGCTGGAGCTGTCCATCGACCACGAGTTCATCCGGCTGGCGCAGCCTGCGATTCTGCGCAAGGAGCCGGTGGAGATCGTCCTGCCCGTCAGCAACAGCGACCGCGCCGTCGGCGCCATGCTCGCGGGCGAAATCACGAAGAAATACCGCGGCGACGGGCTGCCGCAGGACACCGTCTCCATCCGCCTCACGGGCTCCGCGGGGCAGAGCTTCGGCGCATTCCTCTCGCGGGGTATCACCCTCTACCTGGAGGGCGACTCAAACGACTACCTGGGCAAGGGGCTCTGCGGCGGGCGCATCGTAGCGGTGCCGCCCGCGCAGTCGACGTTCACGCCGGAGGAGAACGTCATCGTCGGGAACGTGCTCTTGTACGGCGCGACGGGAGGCGACATCTACGTCCGCGGCGTCGCGGGCGAACGCTTCGCGGTGCGCAACAGCGGCGCCAACGCCGTCGTCGAGGGCGTCGGCGACCACGGCTGCGAGTACATGACAGGCGGGCGCGTGGTCGTGCTCGGTCCCACCGGACGAAACTTCGGCGCGGGCATGAGCGGCGGCATCGCCTATGTGCTCGACGAGCAGGGCGACTTCGCCGACCGCTGCAACATGGACATGGTCGAGCTTGGCCCTGTGCAGGAGGAGTCAGACCTCGCGACGGTGCGGCTGCTCGTCGAAAACCAGGCGCAACTGACCGGCAGCAGCCGCGCGCGCATGGTGCTCGACACATGGGACACGGTTATCGAGCGCTTCGTGCGGGTCATGCCGCTGGCATACAAGGAGGTCCTGGAGCGGGAACGGCAGCAAAGTGCGCACTCCGACGTGGTGGCGCATGGGTAAGCCAACGGGGTTTACGGAGTTCAATAGGGCGGGGCCCCCGCGCGAGCCAACCACGGAACGGGTCAAGCACTACCGCGAGATCTACCTGCCGTGGGCCGAGGAGCAGAGCCGCACCCAGGGCGCCAGGTGCATGAACTGCGCCATCCCCTTCTGCCACAACGGTTGTCCCCTCGGCAACCTGATCCCTGACTGGAACGACCTGGTGTACCGGGGCCGTTGGCGTGAGGCGCTGGAAGCGCTGCACGCCACCAACAACTTCCCGGAGTTCACTGGCCGTATCTGTCCCGCGCCGTGTGAGGCCGCCTGCACGCTCGCAATCAATGCCGACCCCGTCACCATCGAGTACATCGAGAAGGCGATCGCGGACAAGGCGTGGGAGGAAGGCTGGGTCACGCCAAAGCCGCCTGTGAGGCGCACCGGCAAGCGCGTGGCCGTCGTCGGCTCCGGTCCCGCGGGCATGGCGGCCGCGGCGCAGCTCAACCATGCCGGCCACCTGGTCACCGTCTACGAACGCAGCGAGGTCATCGGCGGGCTGCTGCGCCTGGGCATCCCGGACTTCAAGCTGGAGAAGCACGTTGTACAGCGGCGCGTTGACCAGATGGCGGAGGAGGGCGTCACCTTCGTCACCAACGCCAACGTCGGCGTGAACATTCTCGCGACAGACCTGCTGAACGAATTCGACGCCATCGTCCTGACGGGCGGCTCGACGGTCGCCCGGGACCTGCCGGTGCCCGGCCGCGAGCTCGACGGCGTCCACTTCGCGATGGACTACCTCAGCATGCAGAACCGCGCCAACGCAGGCGTGGAGTACTCCGAGGAAGAGTTCATCACCGCCAACGGCAAGCGCGTGGTCATCCTCGGCGGCGGCGACACTGGCGCGGACTGCCTCGGCACGGCGCACCGTCAGGGCGCGCTGTCGGTCCACCAGTTCGAGTTGCTGCCGGAGCCGCCGGAAGAGCGCGCCGCCAACAACCCGTGGCCCCAGTGGCCGCTTATCATGCGCTCGTCGGCCGCGCACGAGGAAGGCGGCATCCGCGATTACAGCATTCAGACCAAGTCATTCTCCGGCAGCAACGGGGTGGTCGAGCGTCTGCACGCCGTGCGGCTCGAGTGGGGCCCGCCGGACGCCTCCGGCCGCCCCGCCATGACGGAGGTCCTCGGTTCCGAGTTCGAGGTGGAGACGGAGTTGGTGCTGTTCGCGCTGGGCTTCCTCTACCCGGAGCGGGAGACCATGCTGACACAGCTTGGGGTGGAGCTGGACGGGCGCGGCAACGTCGCCACCAACCGCGACCGGATGACCAACGTCCCCGGCGTATTCGCGGCGGGCGACATGCACCGGGGACAATCGCTGGTGGTGTGGGCGTTGGCCGAGGGCCGGCAGGCGGCCCACGGCGTCGACAAGTACCTCATGGGCGCCACGGAGCTACCTGCGCCGCTGGCGCTGTAGGGGCCTGCCCGTTCGCCCTGAACCTGTTGAAGGGCCGCTAACCCGAAATCTCTGTTTATACCCGTTCAGGCATGCGGCATCATCCCTGAGCTTCCCTCAGCAGGGCGGTAAAACCCGCCTGCTCGAAGTCGCGATCATAGGCCAGCGCCTCAGTAATGCCGCGTTCCTCCATGACAAGGAAGCTCGCGCAATCCGTAAGGCTCCATCGCTGATCGCCCCGGGATGCGTACCGTTCTACAGCGCTCCCGAACTGCGCATCCGTCTGCGGGACAATCTCGACGTTGGGGTTGCTTTCAAGGTCTTCGAGCAGACCCGCAGCAGAGAGCCTTGTACGGGGACCCATTCTCGAAACATGGTTGAGCACTTCGGTCAATACCATCTGTGTTGTGACTACTTCTGCTGCGTCGTATGTTGTTGCCATAGCTGCGACCCGACTATATAGATGATCCCCGGGAAGCAGTACCGCTATCCAGTAGCCCGTATCTGCAAAGACGGCACTCACCGGCTCAGTCCTCTTCCTTGGGGTGGCCGTACAAGTAATGCTTGTGGTTCTTGGCCAGGTCGGGAGGGACATCCTTCCACTCTTCCGGAGGGATGTCCCTCTGTCGTTCTTTCGCTCGCTCCACGATACCCGCTAGCCCCTGCCTGGGCGCCGGGGTCTCCCGCAGCGCCTGCGGAGGCGCCTCTTCCACCGACACAGTCACCTCAACCCCCTCTTCCAAGTCCAGGGGTTCCAGGGGTGTGAGGACACCGTTCTCGTACCTTGCTTTCACGTGCGCAATCATCCCGGCCCCCTCTGTGGAGGTGTTGGTGGCTTGCCAGTATACCAGTGTACACGATGGGGTGATGCCTCCGAGAGTGGCATCGGCGAACTTCCCTTCGCACTCTTCACCCACCCCTTGCGCTGCGGTATGATTCCCCCATGAACACGGACACCCGGTACGCCGACGTCAACGGCATCCGCATAGCCTACGAGCGCGACGGGAACGGCTTCCCGCTCCTGCTGCTCCACGGCTATCCCGAGACCCGCCGCATGTGGCGTGTTGTGGCGGGCGCTCTCACCGAACGCTTCGACGTCGTGAACATGGACCTGCGCGGCTACGGCGAGTCCGATCGCCCCGACGATCCCGAAGGCTACGACAAGCGCAAGATGGGCGAGGATGCCCTCGCCGTGGCGCGGAGCCTTGGTTGGGAGCGCTTCCTCATTGCCGGCCATGATCGCGGCGGGCGCGCGTCGCGGCGTCTGGCGGCGGACCACCCGGAGGCCCTCGTTGGCGCATCCCTGCTGGACATCCTCCCGATGGAGTACGTATTCGACCAGGGCAGGGACGGGTACGCTCGACGCTACTGGCACTGGTATTTCTTCCTGCAGCGCGGCCTCCCCGAGCGGCTCATCAAGCAGGACCCGACTGGTTTCCTCACGCAGCTCTTCCACCGCCGAGGCGAAGTGCTGGACCCGGAGAACGTCGCCCACTACATCGAGTCCTTTGCGACGCCCGGCAGCGTCGAGGCCATCCTGTCCGACTACCGCACCGCCTTTGAGGTGGACCGGCCGCGATGGACCGAGGAGGTTGCCGCGGGCCACAGGATCAAGGTGCCGCTGCAGATCCTCTGGGGCGAACTCGGCAACATCAACGACGAGCCGGCGCTGGACTTGTGGCGAAACGTCGCCGAGGATGTTCGCGGCACGGTGGTCCCCGGTTCCGGGCACTACATACCGGAGGAGCAACCGGAGCATGTCGTCCGCCTCCTGAACGAGTTTGCTGACGAGCTTGGGCTGCCGTGATTCCGTAGTGGAAGCGAGTCTTGCCGCGCGGCGCGGGTGAAGAAATCTGTCGCGGCGGGAGGGAGGGTGTATGGACCACCCGGATTTTGATCGAGTAGAGCTGCCGGAGCTTGCCAATTACGTGGCAATGTGGCTCCTCGGCATGCGTGATTGGTGTTCCGCCTGCCACGGCCGCGGCAACGTCGCCGACGTCATGGCCCCCGCCGACTCCACGAAGACCGTCCGGTGCGACAAGTGCCTGGGCCGCCGATGGCAGGGCGCCATCGATCTGGAGCGGCTGCTGGTGGCCCTGACCCACCACCGCAGGAAGATGTCGTTGAGCGTCACGTACAGCCCGCACGGCTACGTTGTTTGGTCGGCGGAGGACACCGATGGCGGCGAATTCGTGCAGGAAAGCGACCCGCTGCACGCGGCCTATCGGCTCGGCGCAAAGGTCATCGCGAAGCTGGAGGCTGCGGGCACGCTGACGCGCGCGCACCCCTCGGACTACATCGACCACTAGGCGATACCCGTCATCACCCGGACTAGGCGCCCTCGCCGAGGAAACAACGAGTTGAGCGCCCATTCGGCCTGCATTTTGGGTCGCTTTGCGCGCATTCCCTTTGAAGACCCCTCCGAAACTCCCGAATCCGTATTGAGTTGCCGGCTACAGTAAACCCCTCCGGTTGGTTTTTCATAAAGTGACGAAAATCACACACTCGTTCACAGGATGAGGGTGAATTATTGTGATAATCGTAACAATATTGACGAGTTCTTGACAGCTGTGGTGTTGATGTGTAGGGTATCGTGAAAATGAGTTGCGCCGGGAGCGGTTCCCTATGCGCATGGGTTCACGGATTGAGGGAGGATGCCATGAATAGGCGATACCACCCCACCCTTCTGACCCTTTTCGTCTGCATGCTGGCCGCTGCGTTGGTCTTTTCCGCGTGCGGCGGCGACGATGAAGGCGCCGCAGCCCCCGACGGTGACGGTGGCGTTACGCAACCTGACACCGGCGCCGTTTCGCCCACCGCCGAGCCCGGCGCCACCACCACGGATCCCGCTCCGGTCGAAGCCACGGGTGACCCCGTGGCGAAACGACTCATCATCTCCACGGCTGCCCCGACGACGGAGTCAAGCAACCCATGGCGCTATGAAAGCCCTCGCGGCCCGTGGTTCTTCGCGGCCACGCACGAATCGCTCATCGGCGCCGACGCTGACACGGGCGAGCACGTGCCGCAGCTCGCCGAGTCATGGACTATTGAGCCGGACGGCAGGTCCGTGCGCTGGAAGCTGCGTGAGAACATCCGGTTCCACGGCGACAACGGCGTGTTCACTTCCGCCGACCTGGTGGCGATGCTTGAAAACGCCACCGCGGACGACTCCACGCACAGCCACCGGACGCAGTACCGCGCAGTCACCCCTGATGTGATCAGCGACTACGAAATTGTCTACCGCATTGAGAGGACCAACCCGGAGATTCTGAACAACACATCGTCCTGGAACGTCATCTCCGGTGAGCCGTACAGCTCCAAGGACATGGCGTCGCTCGGCGGCAATCCTGACCTGACCATGCGCCCGCCGGCGGGCACGGGCGCGTACCAGTTCGTGGAGCGCGCCCAGGGTGTCAACTTCATTGTCGAGCGAGTGCCGTACGAGCATTGGCGCTACCAACCCGATTGGGAGGAAATAGAGTTCCGTTTCAGCAATGAGGCGTCAACCCGGTTGGCCTCTCTGCTGACGGACGAGATTCACGTGACCGTGCTTCCGCTGGACCTGCAGCAGCAGGCGGAGGAAGCCGGCATGGGCGTCGCCACCGGGCAGGTGCTCACGCGGGAACGGTCAGGAATGTTCCAGGGGCCGATCCTCGACAAGAACTACGCAGACTACGAAGCGCAGGGAACTCCTTGCGGCTACGCCAACTGTGACGATGCTCTTCTGGACGTCCGCGTACGAAAAGCCCTCGCCAAGGCCGTCGATCGCGGCGCCATGAATGAGGCCTTCTTCGGCGGCAGGGGCGTCGAGGTCCACAACCCGCACTTCGTGCCCACCAGGTCCTACTGGAACCCTGAGTGGGACGCCAGATTCGATGAGGAATACGGGTACAACCCGGAGGCCGCCATGGCGTTGTTGGCCGAGGCCGGCTACGGCCCCAACAATCCCCTGCAATTGCAGGTTGACGTGACGGGTTCCAGCGGACTTCCTGAGAAGCAGGACGTCATGGAAGCGATGGCCGGGTACTTCAACGACATCGGCATCAAGACCGAGCTTGACGTCCGGGACCCCACCATCACCAGGGCCGCGTCCCGGCGTTTCGACTTCGGCAACCGGATCATCTACATGACCAGCAACATCGTCGACCTCCAGGCCTTCCGCGTCCACCACTGTTCATGTGAATCGCCGCGCAGCGGCTTCGAGTTGAAGGAGCTGGACGAAACGATTGCCTACCACCGGTCGGTAATCGAGACCGAAGAGGTGTTCCGCCGCTTGAGGGAAACCGGAGACATCACCTTCGACCTCCACATCGCAATCCCGATTGTGTGGAGGCCCGAGCAACTGCTCTACAACCCCAATGTTGTCGCTTCCTACGAATGGTCAGGGGTGCCTCTGGGGACGGTCAGCCACTTTGAGCGCTTCATAGCGGTCAGGAAGTAGATTCCCAAACACAACTGCACAGGAAAGAAGGGGGCTTCCCGCTGATGGGAGGCCCCCCTTTCCTGTGGACTCCACCTGTGCGCCGCCAACCGTTCGCAAGGAATCGGGGCGATGACGCTGCACGCCGGGAACCTATTGTTTGAAGATTGCGTTAAAAAATGAAAGTCTTGAGAAAGGAGGCACAAGTATTGACAAGCATATAGCTGTAGTGTAGCGTTTTTTGGGTTAAGGGCGGCAGACCCCTGTAGTGTGCCGTCAATACTGTCCACACGGACAAGACATTGTGAGGGGGGTATCCACATGAGGCGTTTCTATCGTGGCGGGTTCGCCACACTTGTGTTGTTGCTGAGCATGTTGCTTGTCTTTGCAGCGTGCGGCGGCGACGATGAAGATACCGGCAGTGGGGCGAGCACGCCGGCTGACCCGGTAGTTGTACCAACGGTCGCTGACACCGGCAGCATCAGTTCGTTGCCAACTGCGGTGCCGTCCGACACCTCGTCGTCCTCAGGTTCTTCGGACACGAGCGCGCCCGCGCCGGAACCCACGGCCGCGATGATGGAGGACAAGGAGCCGGTGGTGGAACGGCTGGTTCTTGCAGACGGTCCGCCCTCAGAAGAGACCAACAATCCTTGGGGCTTTGAGAGCCCGCGTGGCCCGTACTTCATGAACGCCATCTACGACTCCCTGATCGCGGTCGACCCGCTGGACGGCTCCTTCCTCCCCGGCTTGGCCGAGGAGTTCAGCGTGGAGCCTGACGGCACGTCCATCCGGTTGAAGCTGCGCCAGGGCGTCCAGTTCCACGGAGGCAACGGCGAGTTCACAGCCGCAGACGTTGTTGCGACCCACATTCAGCAAACGCGTGATGATGCCGACCACACCCACCGGTCCCAGTACCGTGCGGTCGAACCTATCGTGATAAATGACTACGAGGTAGTGCTTAAGACAGACCAGCCCAACCCGGAGTTGGTGCCAAACCTGTCAGAGCGGAACGTGATCTCCTTTGAGATCTTAAGCGGCAAGGACATGGAGGCCCTGGGTGGCCTAATCATTCCGGGCGACACACCCACCCTGGCCGACCGGCTCCCGGCCGGCACGGGCCCCTATGAGTTCGTGGAGCGCGAGCAGAGCGTCAGATTCGTGATGCAGGCAAGCGGCATCGAGCACTGGCGCTACCAGCCGCAGTTCCCGGAGATTGAGTACCGGTTCATCGGTGAGGCTTCTACGAAGTTGGCGGGCGTTGTCACCGGTGAGATCCACATGGCCCAGTTCCCGCAGGACCTCAAGGAACAGGCGGTTGGCCAGGGCATGGCCATCGCTCGCTCCCTGACCCTTGCACGGGAGCGCGCGCTCTTTGTGAACCATCACGTATTCGACAAGTCGTATTCCAACTACGAGACTCAGAACACTGCTTGTGGCTTCGTCCACTGCGACCAAGCCTTCCGTGACGTCCGGGTGCGCCGAGCAATGAGCAAGGCCATCAACAGGGACGAGATCAATGACGTATACTACGGCGGTCAGGGCACAGAAGTGCACAACCCGCACTTGGTGCCGACCGCCAGCTACTGGAACCCCGAGTGGGACCGGGACTTCGAGTCTGAGTACGGCTACGACCCGGTTGCTGCCCGCCAGCTGCTGGCTGACGCCGGCTACGGCCCGAACAACCCGCTGGAAGTGCTGATTGACGGCACGCCCAGCAGCGGTGTCGCTGAGAAGGCTGACCAGGCGGAGACGATCCTGGGCTACTTCCAGGACATCGGCATTAAGGCCGCTCTCGACCAGCGCGACGCCGCCACCACCCGGGCAATCGCAAGGTCATTTGGTGAGACCAATCGCATCACTTTCATGACCTCGAACATCTACGAGACCCAGGCCTTCCGGGTGCACCACCACTCCGGCACCACGCCGCGCGGCGGCCCGGAGTTTGAGGGGTTGGAAGAGGCAATTACTGCCCAACGGTCCACGGTGAACCCGGTGCTGGCGCTCGACGGCCTCCGCAACGTGGGTGACGTCTCGTTCCCGCTGCACATCGCTGTCCCCATGTTCTGGGCGCCTGACGACATCGTATACAACCCGACTGTCGTGGCGTCCTACGAGCGGTCTGGAGTCCCATTGGGCGTGTTCCACAGCATTCAGCAGATCATCCCGGTCTACAAGTAGACGCGTTCTCCAAGGAGAGCGTTGGGATAGCTGACAGAGGCTAAAGGAAGCCCCCGGCCCGTCTGGGCCGGGGGCTTCTCTTTCAATGCGCCGCCCTGCATCGTCATGCCGGCGAACCGCCTGCTCTGTGCCTTGATACGGGGCAGGTATCCGGCAGCGCCAAGGCAACACCCTAATGCCGCGCCGCGAGACCCCCTGCCATTTCCCTCTTGCGCTACTGCAGCATACCTCCTTACCTTACCCCCATGGGTTCTTCATGCTGCGACAACGTGAATTGTTCCTCCGTACCCACGGTGACGGAAAGCTCCGCAAATATCCGTGAATTGTTACGAAAAACAATTCATATGCAAAGACGGCAATTTTGGATAGGAATTGATTTCCATATAGAGGGTTGTTCGTCCTGAGGGACACCGAGGGGCAAGCCCTCGCCCATGTAGGTGCAGGCGTGCGCAATATGGCCGGGCTAGGACTCCTTGGCCGTGAGGGGCTTGAAGAAGCTGTGCAGGAATGAGTGCGTGTGCGCCCATGCATGGGCGCGCTTGAGGCCCGCGCTGGGGATGATTTCGCCGGCATTGGTGATCTTGACGGCCTGGTGCCGCGGCCCCGGTGACAGCGGCGCGATGGCAGGAAACTCGACCTCGCAGCCGAGGCCGTTCAGGAAGCTCTTCAGCCCGTCATAGCCCTTGGTCGACATGTTCGGCGCGACGTAGATGAAGAACTCGCTGGAGCCGTCCACCTCGTCGAAGTGCTCGCTGCCGTTGCCGCCCATGCGCTGGCGGCGCGCCTTCCTGTCGTACCCGGGGCCCCTGGCGTCGAGGGTCACGTTGCCTCCTTGCTGTGGCAATGCCTGGATTCTACCGTCGCGTCGATGGCCGTTCAACAGTCTGGATGCTGCCGTTCGTCCTTCGATTTCCCTCAGGGCGAACGGGCGGGCGGTGCGAGACGCTTCCGCATCATGATGTGCTCGATGCCGGCTTCCTCGAAGGGCTCACCCTCCTCCGCGTAGCCGTGCGTGAGGTAGAAGGCCGTCACGTAGCGCTGCGCGTGGAGGGTGACTTCGACGGCCCCCACGGCGGCGGCAGCATCCTCCAGGAAGTGCAGCACCCGCCCGCCGATGCCCTGCCGGCGGACGTCGGCGCGGACGGCCATGCGGCCTACACGGGCCTCGCCGCCGTCGAGCATCGCGAACCGCCCCGTGCCGACGGCCGCGCCTTCCGCCCACGCCAGCGCCAGGCAGGCCGTCTCGTCGAGCTCGTCGCTCTCCAGCTTCGGCGGCACGCCCTGCTCCTCCACGAACACCTGCCAGCGCAGGGCATGCAGGGCGTCGAGGTCCTCGGGGGTGGCGGCACGCCGCACGTCGACTTCCGGCACCGTTGGCCTCCATGAATTAGTACAGCCATCGTAGCGGAGGGGGCGGCTGTGGGCAACGCTTCGCGCTGGCCCGCGCACCGCCCGTCGACTATCATGGCGCCACGACAGGTGCGGAAGGGAGCAGACATGGCGGACGTGAAGATACGGCTCGGGTTCGGCATTGGCGCGTGGCCCTTCGGGGAACGCACCGCCGGACGCTTCTTCCACTTCGTCGACCGGTGCGAGGAGTGGGGCGTGGACTCGCTCTGGTTCAGCGACCGCATCGTCGGGTCGGGCGGCACGCTGGAGCCGGTGGTCACCATGGCGGCGCTGAGCGGCCGCAAGGGGATGATGAAGTTCGGCACCAACGCGCTGATCATGTCCGTCCGCCATCCCGTGCTCATGGCCAAGGAACTCGCGACCCTCGACTTCCTCTCCGAGGGCCGTCTTCTGCTCGTGGCAGGCCTCGGAGGCGAGGACCCGCTGGAGTACGAGGCGCTCGGCGCGAGCAAGCCGCAGCGCGCCCGCCGCACCGACGAGGCGCTGGAGGCGCTGCGGCTGCTGTGGTCGCAGGACAAGGCTTCCTTCGAGGGGCGCTACTACAGCTTTACGGATTTGACCGTGACGCCGAGGCCCGTGCAGCAGCCCGGCCCGCCCATCTGGATCGGCGGGCGGAGCGACGCCGCGATGCGCCGCACCGGCCGCCTCGGCGACGGCTGGCTGCCCTCCGCCATCACGCCGGGGGAGTGCGCGGTCGGCATCGCGGCCATCAACGGCTACGCCGCCGAGGCGGGCCGCGAGATCCCCGGCGACCACTTCGGCGTGTCCATTACGTGCGCCGTCGCGGAATCGCCGGAGGAGGCGCGGGAGCTGACGGCCTCGGCGCTGCCACGCCGCCGCGACGACGTGGCGCTCGAGGACTACTCGGCGATGGGCACGCCGGAGCAGATCATCGCCAAGCTGCGAGAGTATGTGGACGCGGGCATCACCAAGTTCGTGCTGCGGCCGCCGGGACCGCCGAACGTATGGATGCGGCAGGCGGATCTGCTCGCCCGCGAGGTCATCGCGCCGATGCAGACGCCGTTCAGCGAGTCCGAGGTGCGGGAGCGGATGGGCGCGCGGTAGTCGGGCGTCAGTCCTCTATCTGGATACGCAGGCGCTTGTTGATGCGGCCTTTGCTCTCATGGCCGACGATGCGGATGCGGCCGACATCACGGGTGTTGGCGAGGTGGGTGCCGCCGTCGGCCTGCAGGTCGAGGCCTTCGATCTCCACGACGCGCACTTCCTCGATGCCCGCCGGCAGCAGGTTGATCTTGGTGCGGATGAGGTCGGGGATGGACATCGCCTCGTCGCGCGGGAGGATACGTTGCGTGATGGGCCGGCCCTCGGCGACCTCTTTGTTGACGAGCTCCTCAACCTCTTCGGCGAACGTTGCCGTCATGTGCTCGAACTCGAAGTCCATGCGCGCGGCGAGGGGCTGCATGTCGCCGCCGGTGACCTGCGCGCCGTAGTCCCGCCAGATGACGCCGCACAACACGTGCAGCGCCGTGTGCGTCCGCATGAGGTTGTGCCGCCGCTCCCAGTCGATGACGCCCGTTACAGCGTCGCCGACGGCAGGTGTGCCGCCTTCGAGCTGGTGCACGACTGCGCCGTCCTTACGCTCAACCTTCGTGACCCGCCACGTGTGCCCGCCGGCCGACAGCGTTCCGACGTCGTTGGGTTGGCCGCCGCCGCCGGGGTAGAAGGCGGTGCGGTCCAGCACCACGCCGTCGTCACGCACCTCGGTGACCGTGGCCTCAAAGGTCTGGATGTAGCTGTCCTGGTGGTAGAGCGCTTCCGTCACGCGTCCCTCCGTCGCGATTAGCCGTCCACGTGGCGGCCGTACTTGTCGTCGATCCGCACGATATCGTCCTCGCCGAGGTAGTCGCCCTGCTGCACCTCGATGATGTCGAGCGGACCGCTGCCCTGGTTCTCGATGCGGTGCACGGTTCGCACGGGGATGTCGACCGAACCGCCCTCGCCGAGGGTGAACACGTCGTCGCCGCGAGTGACCGTCGCCTCTCCGCGCACGACCACCCACCGCTCGGCGCGATGGTGGTGCCACTGGAGCGACATTGCCGCGCCGGGGTGCACGGTGAGCCGCTTCACCTGGAAGCCGGGGCCGCTGTCCACAACGCTGAACGTGCCCCACGGCCGGTGCACGTGCGGGTATGACTCCGGCTCCGTACGGCCGGCTTCTCCGAGCGATTCCACCACCTGTTTGACCTCCTGTACGCGGTCTTTGTGTGCGACGAGCACGGCGTCCGCCGTCTCCACGACAACGATGTCCTCCAGTCCCACGCCCGCCAACAGGCGCCGCCGTGAGACCAGCAACGAGTTCTTGGTGTCCCGCAGGAAGACGTCCCCCTGCGTCCGGTTGCCCTGCGCGTCCCGGCTGCCCATCTCCCACACGGCCGTCCACGCGCCCACGTCCGACCATCCGACGTCCAGCGGCACCACCGCGTAGCGCGACTGCTTCGCCGCCGCCTCTCTGCCCGCGCGCTCCATGACGGCGTAGTCGATGGACTCGCTGGGGCACGATGACCATGCTTCGCTTTCGGGACGCACGAAGGGCTCGGCCCGCTGCGCGCCCGCCATGGCGCCGGCGCACGCGGCGGCGATGTCCGGGCGGCTGCGCTCCAACTCCTCGATCCATAGGGCCGCGGGCATGAGGAACATGCCGCTGTTCCAGAGATACTCGCCGGAGTCGAGGAAGGTCTGCGCAGTCTTGGCGTCCGGCTTCTCCACGAACTGTACGAGCTCGAGCGCCGCGCCCTCGACGGCCGCGCCGGTGCGAATGTAGCCGTAGCCTGTCTCGGGCGAGTTTGGCGTCACGCCGAATGTGACGAGGCTGCCTCTTGACGCAACCTCTGCCCCGGCGAGGACCGCGGCGCGGAAGGCCTCGACATCGCCGATGGCGTGATCGGCGGGCATGGCCAGCAGCAGCGTCGGGCCGTCCGGCGACGCTTGTGCCGCCTCGTGAGCCGCCAGCGCCAGCGCGGGCGCGGTGTTGCGGCCCTGCGGCTCGAGAACCACGGCCAGCGGCTCGATCCCGGCTTCGCGGAGCTGGTCAAGCACGAGGAAGCGGTGGGACTCGTTGCAGACGACGATGGGGGGCTCGCAGCCGTCGAGGCCGACGAGCCGGAGCGCGGTCTCCTGCAAGAGGGAACGCTCGCCCATGAGGGGGAGGAACTGCTTGGGCATGTCCTGGCGAGACAGGGGCCAGAGCCGGCTGCCCGAACCGCCGGCAAGGATTACCGGCTGTAGGCGCATCCGCCCCTCCTGGAGCTTTCCGCAGCGGGTGTCATTGCCGTACCAGTATACAGAATCGGCGCAGACGGCGGGGATGGAAAGGCATCAAAACAAACGGCATCCTTGTAGGTGGCCCTCAGCCATTGTTCCTGGAACAATTCATAGCTGTTCCCCATGGATTGTTCCTGAAACAATCCCTAGCTGAGGTAGGCTTGTTTGGGAAACAATGTGTAGCTGTATGGCGGGGACTCAGATACACATTGAATTGTTGCACTTTTTCATGCCTCCCGCTCTAACTCCTCTCAACCTTCCGGTACACTCCACTTTCGTTGCAAATGCCAGCGTAGCTTTCAGCGCCAAGGAGGGGCAAGGAGGATGTGGCAGGGTGACCGGCAGGGTTGCGCCTATTCCAGCGTCGTCACCGCCATGGAGCCGACGGCCACGGTCGGCAGAGCGTCGCAGATGACGCTCCACGTAGCGCCCCGGTCAGCGCTCGAGTAGATGACGCCTTGGTCCGTGCCCGCGAAGACACGGTTGGCGTCCGAGGGGTCCCACGCAAGAGCGACGACCATGTTCTCGTCGGCGCCGAGGTTTTCCAAACGTGTCCACGACTGCCCGCCGTCGGTGGAACGCACGGCCTGCGCCTCCTTGCGGCGGGCGCTGCTCGCGACGCCCGCGATGACCAGGTTGTGGTCATCGGGCGACGGCACGATGGGGATGTTGTGACGGCGCTCGAGGCCCTCGCCGATGTCCAGCCAGGTGTCGCCGCCGTCATCGCTGCGGTATGGGCCGTGGGCAGTCGCGGCGTAGACCGTTCTCGGCAGCGACGGGCTTGCGATGAGCTTGTGGACGTCCGGGTGGGCGCCCTGCAGGTGCTCCCACGTGTCACCGCCGTCGCAAGAGCGAAGGATGCCGCCGACCTCGATTCCCGCGTACAGGACGTCGGGGTCTTCAGGCGAGAGGCAGAGCGAACGGACGTGGGCGTGGCGGCCCTCCCAGTGGAAGGTCCACTCGTCGGAGCCTGGCACCTCGCGGAAGGCCGAGCACTCCTCCCAGGTCTCTCCGCCGTCGGACGTGCGGTAGACGGTCGCGGGCTCGCTGCCGACGTAGACGCGGTCCGGGTCGCCGGGGTGGACGGTGACGCTGTGGGCGTGGTCGGTCGGGTAGGCCGAGAGCTGTCGCCACGTCAGCCCGCCGTCGTCGCTGCGGTGGACGCCGGCCTCGTAGGCGACGAGGTACGCTCGCTGCGGGTCAGACGGCGCGACTGCCACCTTGGCCGCCGCGTGGTCGAGGGGCGAGACTGGCCCCTGTGTCCAAGAGCCGCCGTCGCTCGAGAGGGTGGTCACGCCGTCATGCATGCCTACAAGTAGTCGCGTTGTCGCCATTTCACTTGCTCCTTTTC
Organism: Chloroflexota bacterium; assembly: GCA_026713825.1. Lineage (NCBI taxonomy): Bacteria > Bacillati > Chloroflexota > Chloroflexota bacterium. The sequence goes on from JAPONS010000061.1 coordinate 38,846, forward strand.
CGTTGGCTGCGCCCATTATACGGAAGGGCGTCCGGCACTGCGAGCCGCCGTTTGTCCTTCGATTTCCCTCAGGACGAACGAGCGCTCGCTTAGTGCGTCTCGAAGATATCCTGGTACTCGGCCACCTTGGTGACTAGCGCGTCACGCTCTGCCGCCGTCGGGTTGCGCGGGTCGGCGGCGCGCGGCATCCGGCCGAGCTTCATCATCGCGGCGATCAGGAGCAGCCGCGCCTTGTTGGCGTCGAGGTTGCTGCCCTCGATGAAGGCGTCGTTTGGGTTGCTGGGTACGCGGCCGCCGGGGTCGGCGCGGCCGACCTTGACGACGGGCAAGCCGCTGTACGCCGCGAGGGTGAGGGCGGCGACCTGCCCCTCGGTGCCGAACCCGTACGGCGACGCGCCCTCGAGCACGAAGCCGTGCAGCTTGCACGAGGCTACGTCGGCGCTGTTGCGCTCGGCGAGGCCCTGTTCGATGCGGGCGAGGACGTCGACCTCCGTGTCCGCGGAGCCCTCCACGTCCGCCTGCATGTACGCGCCGTACTTAACGATGTGCACCTTGGGAATCACGTGGCCGAGGAGCGCGCCGTCCCCGTCCTTGATGTCGATGCCCGTCGTCGAGGCGTCCCCGGCGGCGTCGAGGAACTCCAGCCGCGAGGGCAGCGCCGTCAGCTTGACGGAGGACGAGGATGTGTGGCGGTAGTTGGGGCGGTACCAGACCGTCACCGGCGGGCCCACGCTGCCGAGGATGCCGCCGTGGCCGCCCGTCGCCTTGTAGTTGCCGGGGCGGTCGTCCGCCTTTTTGAACTCGCGGCTGGCGAAAAGCTGCTCGTCGAGCACGCCCACGGCGCCGACGCCATTCCCCTGCCCGGAGAGGATGTAGTCGACGGCGTCGACGAGGTTGCGGTCGCCGTCGTTGGCGAGCTGCCCGTGGGGCCGCTGCGACGCCGCGCCCGCGATGGGCAGGTCCGTGTCGACGAGCAGGTTGAGCCAGTAGAGCGTCTCCTCGACGGTCGGGCTGCCCTCCAGCCAGAGGCCGCCCGCATACTCGCCGGTGGCGAGGGTGGCGTTGACCATGTTCGCGGCCCGCGCGAGGCCCGCGCTGGTGGGGAACTTGCTGTACGGCGGGCCGCCACTGGCGAAGAAGTCGACGCCGGGGACCTCGCCCTTCTGCGTGTAGCCGGAGGGCGGGAGCACGCGGATAAAGTCGTAGTCCGCGCGGGTGTCGAGGGCGTTGCCCGTGCCGCCGTCGTGGCGGCCGCTGATGGTGCGGTCGATGTCGGCGAAGACGCGCGACGCGTCGGGGTAGTGGTGCTGCCGGCCGTCCTCGCCGGGGCCGCTGCCGAAGGGAGCGCCGTTCGGCGAGCCGTCGTTGCGGCGGGCCATGTACGGCAGCAGGTAGGGACCGTCCTCGGGCCGCAGCTCGACCTCGTAGTAGTCGAGGCCGTTGTCGTGGTAGAGGCGCTGGGCGTCCTCCTCGAGCGGGTGCGCGGTCCACTTCCGGATGCGCACCGTGACGGGTTCGTGCAGGAGCTGGCCGACGAGATGATCGAAGCGGCCGGAGAGCAGGGGCTCGCCGGGCAGCCGCGCCTTGTTGCTCGTCACCAGCGGCGGCGAGTTGGTGACGGTGGCGCGCGGGCCGGAGAAGACGGCAATCTTCGGCTTTGGCATGACATCCTCCGGGCGGGAATGGCGCTATGGTACTCGCGAAGCCGAGGCGCCGAAAGGCCTGTCGCCTGAACGGTGTATCATGGCCGAGACTCGAACTGACGGAGGGATTCCCATGACCACGCAGGAAAACCGCCACCCGACCGGCGGCCACCACGACTGGCACTCGCAGGAGTACGTGGACCACTGGATCAACTACGACCTGACGCGCGACGGCGAGCGGCGGCCCATCCTGAGCGACATGATGCAGCACGCGCCCTTTCCGGCAGACGCGGCAGTCGAGGTGATCGACATTGGCGCGGGCTACGGAGTGGTGGCGGAGGAGGCGCTGAAGGCGTTCCCCAACGCGCGGGTCACGCTGCTCGACTACTCGGCGCCGATGCTGGAACACGCGCGGCAGCGGCTCGCCGCCTACGCGGACCGGACGGAGTTCGTGACGGCGGACCTGTCGACGCCCACGTGGACGGAGGGGTTGGTGCACCGTTTCGACCTGGCGGTCTCCGGGCTGGCGCTCCACAACCTCGCGAACGAGAGGCACTTCCAGGACATGTACAAGGAGACGTTCAGCGTGCTGCGGGCCGGCGGAGCGTTCCTCGATTACGACCTCGTGAGCTTCACAGGCGGCCTCGACGCGCACTTGCAGTGGCTGCTCGACGCGGGATTCGGCACGGCGACGAGCCCGTGGAACGGCGGCACGCCCGCGGTGCTCGTTGCGACGATGCTGCGGAACTAGCCGCTGTAGGTCTCCTGGCGCAGCGTGTTGCCCTGCACCTGCAGGTACTCCGAAATGGTCATGTTCGGTTTGTGGTTGGCCTTGATTGCATTCGCGCCCGTCGCGCCGTCGGCGAGCAGGTCCACGACCGTGAGAGCCATCGCCTTGGCCGCGTTCAGGACGGCGTTGTCCCAGTCCTCGATGAGGTAGTCGACGCCGTGCCCTGAACCGACGGCGCCGCTGACGTACGGGTGGATGGTCGGCATGACCTGCCCGACGTCGCCCATGTCCGTCGAGCCAGTGCGGTGTCCGGCGCGGCCGACGTGCTCCTCTCCCACGACCGACGCGGCGTTTGCGCTGTAGACGGACATCATGCCGTCGTCGTTGCGCATGGGCATGTAGCCGGGCAGCGTCGTGATCTCCACCTCCGCGCCGACGGCCATCGCGGCGGCCCGCAACGCCCGGTCAACCTTCATGTCGGCGTCGGCGATGGCTGCGAGGTTGTTGCCGCGCACGAAGGTTTCCATGCGCACGTCGGCGGGCACGGAGTTCACGGACGCGCCGCCTCGTGTGATGATCGGGTGTACGCGCACGGTGTCCTTGTCCTGGAACGTCTCCCGCTGGGCGTGGATGGCGGAGAGGGCGAGCATCGCGGCGTTGAGCGCGTTCACGCCCATGTGCGGCGCGCCGCCGGCGTGGGCGGCTCGGCCCTGGTACTGGATGAACTTGGCGATCATGCCGTTGTTGGTCGACGAGAGCGCCAGCTTGCCCTCGTTCGGCGTACTGGAGGTGTGCGTCATCATCGCGAGGTCGATGTCGTCGAACTCGCCGAGACGCAGGAACTCCGCCTTGCCGGCCAGGAACTCCAGCTTGCCCTGCTGCCGGAGCTCATTGCGGTACTCGATCTCGATGTACTCCTCGGCCGGGACGGCGATGAGGGCGACGCGACCGGTGAGGGAGTCGAGGACGCCGGGCGCCTGCAGGCCCATGCCGACGCCGAGCATCATGGCGATCTGCGCGTGGTGCCCGCAGGCGTGCGCCGCGCCCGTCGACGGGTCGGCGTGGGGGTGCCCCGGCACCAGCAGCGAGTCGAGCTCGCCCATGACGCCGACGGTGGGGCCGGGGCCCGCGCCGCCCTCGAGGTGGCCCTTCACGCCGGTGATGGCGATGCCCGTGCGGCGCTGCACGCCCATCTCGCCCATGACGCGGTCGACGACGGCGGCGGTCTTATGCTCGCGGAAGCCGGCCTCCGGGTGCTCCAGGATGGTCTTCGCGACGTGCACCAGCTCCTCGCCGCGGCGGTCGATCTCCTCGGCAACGCTGCGCTTCAGGTCCTCACGGGTCGGCATGGCGACACCCCTGTCTCGGTTTCGGGTGATGCTATGGCGGGCGCGGCGGGCGGTCAAGCTTTTGCAGTAGCGGAGTGGCTCAAGGTGCGTGATATACTGGGCGCACCATATACTGGGCACAGAATACTGGGCACAGAACCCGCATTACCCTGGTGTTGACTGACGGGAGGCACACGATGGCAACGGATACCGGTCGCAAGTTGTACAACGTTGGCGGGGTTATGCTGAGGCAGCCCTTCAAGATCCGGCGGCTGGGCCACTTCGGATTCAACGTGCACAACATGGACGAGTGCGTCGTCTTCTACCGGGACCTGCTCGGCTTCAAGGTCTCGGACGAGAATGACTTCAAGAACAACCCGAGCCCGCAGGTGCAGGAGTGGCTCAAGGACATCGACAACGGGAAGGGTTACTTCATGCGCTACGGCGCCGACCACCACGCCTTTGTGCTGTTCAACGCGAAGGTGATGGACGCGATGGCCGCAGGCCGCGCCGCAGCCTCGGGCAAGTCGACGGAGGGCATGACCGGCGCGCACGGCATCAACATCAACCAGATCACGTGGCAGACCGGCGCGCTCTCCGAGGTCATCGGCGCGTACCACTACTTCAACGAGCGCGAGGTCCCCATCATGCGCGTGGGCCGCGACATGCCCGGCAGCAACTGGCACGTCTACTGCTACGACCCCGACGGGCACGTCAACGAGCTCTACTACGGCATAGAGCAGGAGGGCTGGAACGGGCGCAGCAAACCCCGAGACATGTACTACCGCGGGTTCCGCGAGGAGCCCGGCCTACCGCAGATGTCCGAGGAGGACGAGGTCGACGAGGCTCTCGAGAAGGGCATCGACATCCACTCCGGCTACCGCAGCAAGGAGATGCTGGCGCAGACGTTCGAGGTCGGCGGCGTGATGATTGCGCGGCCGTTCAAGATCACGAAGATCGGGCCGGTCAACCTCTTCGTAAAGAACGTGGGCGCGTCCATAGAGATGTACACAGAGGACCTGGGCTTCACGGTCACCGAGGAGGTCGGGTACAAGGGCCGCCGCGTCGCATTCCTGCGCAACGGCGCCGAGCATCACACGCTTGGGTTGTTCCCGGAGGAGCTGCGAGGCGAGCTCGGCTGGCCGGATGTCTCCACCTGCATGTCCTTCGGCATCGAAGTGGGCAGCTACCAGCAACTCCGGGACGCGGTCGCCTTCCTGAAGGAGCACGGCGTGCGGTTCCTCGACCTGCCCGCCGAGCTGCACCCCGGCATCGACTACGCCGCCTACGCGCTCGACCCTGAGGGCAACGGCATCATGCTGTACTACTACATGGAGCAGCTTGGCTGGGAAGGTAAGCCTCGTCCGGCGGAGCTGCGCCGCGCCCTCGGACCGGCGGCGTCGACGCACCGGGTTGAGGACTGGCCGGAGGCGCTGGAGCCGTTGTCCGACACGTACGTGGACCAGGTCTTCCAGGGGCCGATAGGGTAACGGAGGGCGCACCCCCATCCCAGCCTTCCCCCATCAAGGGGGAAGGGGCTGTTGACGGTAGCATTTGGGAGGCTTGTGCCCTCGGCCCTGAAGGAGCATCGCAATGTGGTACCTGACGTTCTCGCGCCCTGCTGCGCCACGCGAGCAGATCACGCCGCACCTGCAGGAGCATCTGGACTGGCAGCGCAGGATGCACGACAACGGCCGGGTGCTCTTCTCCGGCCCGTCCGGCGACCGCACGATGGGCATCATCCTCATTCGCGCCGGGTCGCTGGACGAGGCGAAGGAAGTGCTCGACTCGGAGCCGTTCCACGCTCTCGGACTCCGCACATACGAGGTCATCGAGTGGGACGTCCACCAGGGTCTCGGCCTCGGCGGGTTCTCGGGCGAAAGTCTGGCGCTGCTGGCCAAGGAGAAGGAAGCGTCGGCATAACCAGCAGGGGTCAATCACAAACACGAAGGAGCAACACATGCGGACCATCGACACCCACGCCCACATCGTCCCTGAAGAGGTAATCGACCTGCTGCCGGAGCCGTTTGGGACGTTCAATATGGTGGGCAACATCACGGACATTGGGGCGCGGCTGGCGTACATGGACTCCCACGGCGTGCAGGTGCAAGCGCTCTCGGCGTGGCTGGGGCTGCTGAGCAAGGGAACCGAGGCGGCGCAGCGCTTCAACGACGCCCTTGCCCGTGTGGTGGAAGCGAACCCTGATCGCTTCGTTGGGCTTTGCATCGCGCCTATGAGCGAGCCGGAGAAGGCTCCGGCGGAAGTCGAGCGCGCCGTCAGGGAGTTGGGCATGGTCGGCGTCGGCATCGCGTCAAACGTCAACGGCACGAACCTCGACGCCAAGGAATTCGGGCCGTTCTGGGCGAAGGTGCAGGAGCTGGACGTGCCCGTCTTCATCCACCCGGCCAACGTCCTGGGGCCGGACCGGCTGGAGAGCTGGTTCCTCAACAACATCATCGGCAACGTCACGGACACGGCCGTCGCGGCGGGGAGCATCATCTTCGGCGGCGTCTTCCATGAGTTCCCCAACCTCAAGATCTATCTGGCCCACGGCGGTGGAAGCTGCCCGTACATCCGCGGGCGGTGGGACCACGCTTTTCGCTCGGGCCTGACGGGGTCGTCGGTTACCAAGCTGCCGAGCGAGTACATGAAGATGTTCTACTTCGATGCGCTGACGCACTCCCACCAGACGCTGCACTACCTGATCGACTCGTTCGGCCACGACAGGGTGATGCTGGGCACGGACTACCCCTTTGGGATGGGGGACTACGACCAAGTGGCGTTCATCAACCAACCGGAGTACCTGTCCGACGAGCAGAAGGCAGACATGCTCGGCGAGACGGCGGCCAAGCTGTTCAAGATGTAAGGCAGTTCGGGCGCCCAACGGTGTTTGCGGAGCTCAGAGGAAAGGGCAAATGACTGAAGACCTCTGGGTTGTGGCTGTCACGGCGGTTGCCGCTTACCTGGCGGGCAGCATCTCACCGTCCTACATCCTTGCCCGCTACGTGAAGGGCGTCGATATCCGCAAGACGGGGACGCTGAACGCGGGCACCCTCAATGCCTTCAACGCCCTCGGGAAGAAGGGCGGCGCTTCCGTCTTCCTGTTCGATCTGGGCAAGGGCTTCCTTGCAACTCTCGTCCCCGGCTGGCTTGGTCTGCCCGATGAAGCAACCTATGCGGCGGCGATTGCGGTGGTCGCCGGGCACAACTGGCCTGTGTGGCTGAAGTTCGTCGGCGGCAAGGGCGTCGCGACGACCGCCGGCGTCGCGCTGGGGCTGATCCCGCTGCTGGCGGTGGCCGCCCTGGTTCCCGCGATCATTCTGCTTGTTACACTCAAGAAGTTCGCCATCGTCGGGATGGGCGCCGGCTTCGTGCTGCTGGTGGCGCTGACCTACTTCACGGGGGAGCCGGCCGGCGTCTTCATCGTCATCTTCGCAGTCGCCGCGCTCGTGGCCATCGCCCAGTTCACACGCCCGACGTGGGTGCGCGATGCGGGAGACTCGTCAACCGACACTGCGGAGGCGTCGTAGGCCCTTGCCGGTAGCTGCTGCGCTTGACTTTGGATACGCCTGCCCATACCCTCAGCTACAGTCGCACACGGGCAACCATAAATCTACATTCACTCGGGAGGAGTCATGCTCACCAGGGAAGAGAACGAGCTGCTAACCAGGGTTGGGCCGGGTACGCCCATGGGGAACCTGATCCGCGAGTTCTGGATTCCAGCGCTCCCGTCCAATGAGTTTCCCACGCCGGACTCGCCCGCCAAGCGCATGCGGCTGCTCAGCGAGAACCTCGTCATGTTCCGCGACAGCGACGGCAACGTCGGGTGCTTCCCGGAGTCCTGCCCCCATCGCGGTGCGAGCCTCTACTTCGGCCGCTCCGAGGAGGGTGGGCTTCGCTGCATCTACCACGGCTGGAAGTTCAAGGTCGACGGCCAGTGCCTTGAGATGCCCTCGGAGCCGGAGACCAGCAACTACAAGGACAAGGTGCGCATCCGCGCCTACCCCTGCCGCGACGTCAACCACATGATCTGGATCTACATGGGCCCGCGCGAGACGCCGCCGCCCTTCCCGGCCTTCGACGTCAACCTCATTCCCGAGGAGAACGCCTTCCCACCCATCATCATGATGGAGGAGGCCAACTGGTTCCAGAACCTGGAGGGCGACACGGACTCCGTGCACCTCGACTGGCTGCACGCCCGGTTGCGCGCCGACGTGCCGGTGATCGGACGCGGTCACATCCGGGGAACCTTCAGCCCGATGAAGAACCCCTTCGTGCAGGCCAAGCCCGCGGAATACGGCGCTTTCTACACTGCCAGGCGGAAGGTTGGCGACACAGACCGGTACTGGCACCGCATCAACCAGTTCATCTTCCCCATCTTCACCATGGTGGGCGGCGACTCCGAACAGGCGCACCTTCGCGCGCACGTGCCCGTCGACGACACGCACTCGATGCTCATCTCCCTCGGCGGCTACCGGAATCGCGCCATGACGGAGGAGGAGCGCAACAGCCGCATTTTCCAGGACCCCTTCCACCCAACCGGCGGCTACGTCGAGCGCACCAGCAACCCGCTCACCTACTTCCACACCGTCGCGAACAAGGACTCGGACTACTGGCGCGACATGGAAGTCGAGAAGACGGAGATGATGAGCGGCGTACCATTCGTCATGAACCTGCAGGACAGGGCGATGACTGAGCTCATGGCCAATGCCGCGGGTGAGCCGATCTACGACCGGACCCGTGAGCACCTGGGCACCACCGACGGCATGTGCATCATCGTCCGGCGGCAACTCATCCGGGCCGCCAGCGCCCACCTGGAGGACGGCACCGTGCCGCCCAACGTGGACGACGCCGAGCTCAACCACGTGCGCCACGCCTGTGTCGGCCTCGACATCGACGGCGACTGGGTGGCGGCCAGCGAGGCACAGCGGTACTCGCAGGAAGAGCACAAGTGCCTGTGCAACCACGTCCTCAGCATGGGCGAGGACACGGACCCCGCCAATATGCCGGCCGAGGTGCTTGGGCTGGCGTAGGGGCACATGGCTAAAGCCGAAATAATATACGGAGGGGCAAGTGCGGAAGGCAGGGCGCTTGCCCTTCTTCACGATTAGGGCATAAGGTAAAAGCGAGCGCTTGGAAAGGAGATTGGCTATGGCCGTGCAAGGTCGCGTCATTCCGGCGGTACGGTTGCCGTTATTGTTGGAGCCGCAGCCTGAGGGCGGATTCACCGTCACATCTCCGCTGGTGCCGGAGTTGATAACGGAGGGGGACAACCTGGACGAGGTCATCGAGCATGTTCAGGACGCTTGGGCTACTGTGCTGGAGTTCTACGAAGACGATGGTCGACCCTTGCCTCCCGAGTTGTTCGTCACCGATAGAGAAGGCCCTATATCTGTTGTTGCCCTGATACCCGCCGTGCAGATGGAGGAGTGAGGTATCGTGAATTAACCCGGCAGCTGACCGATCTGGGTTGCAGGGAATTGCCTTCACGGCACAGAGGTTCACATCGCAGGTGGGTGAACGACGCCACGGGTGGAAGGGCTTCCATTCCTGATTGGGGCAGCAAAGACTTGCGGCTCGGAACCATCCGCTCAGCGCTACGACAGCTAGGGATTGACTGGAGGGTCGTCCTCCGAGACCGCAACGACTAGACGGCGCAGACAAGAGAGCAGCCCAATCTTCTCACCCTACAGAAATGAGGAGATCGGGCTGCTCTGATTTACGGCTCCTCACCACAAATTCGCGGTGATCTCCGCCTGCACCTCCGGGTCCTCGTCGAAGAGGACGTCACGTGGGAGAACCGCGCTGCTGGAGCGCTGGCGGTAGTACTCCGGGTGGTGCGCCTGCGCCGGCTCGATGCCCTCCTGCAGCTCCTGCGCGCCCTTGATGAGGCGGCGGCGCATCGCGATGATCGCCAGGTCGCTGGTTCCGAGGTGCTCGACGCGGCGGTCCACCACCTTGCCCATCGTCTCGATCATCGCCGCGTCCTCGACTCGCCCGGTACCCCGCGGCAAGCCCGCGTACGTCTTCGTCTTCTGCATCTCGCGGTCGATGAGGTAGTCGTTCTCGATGTTCGCCTTGGCCCGCCATGTGCCCGGGATGAGGTTGCGGCACGAGGCGATCTCGCGGCGGTCCTGCTCGTACATGGGGCGCCTGGGGTGCCAGTGGCTCAGGTAGACCCACGTGGTCTCGTCGTCGCGGGGCACCCACATGCGGCAGCGCACGTAGGAGTTCTCGCCGGTGCCGGGCTCGCGCGGCGTCATGGTGTAGAAGGGGTGCAGCCACTGCGAGATGCGCCAGTAGTAGCTGTCGTTCTCGGCAGGCCGGCGCGCGCCGATGAGCAGCCCGTAGTCCTTGTTGCGGACGAAGAAGTTGGCCCACCGCTCGTTGTACATATAGCGGCTGCCGCTGGTGGTGGCGGTAGGGGCCACGGCCTGAGCGTCCAGGTTGCTGTGCAGGAAGCTGGCGTGGACGGTGTCGATCTCGCCCTCCACGGACTGCACGAAGTTGCACTCATAGATGAACTTGGCGAAGCCGCGGTTCTCCTCCGGCACGTGCATCCACTCGAAGTCCGGCATCTGCGGCGTCTTGTCCGCCGGGCCCATGTACGTCCACACGAAGCCGGAGCGTTCCCGGCACGGATATGCGGCAATCTTGACCTTGTCCTTGAAGTTGGACTCGGCGGGTTCAGAGGGCATGTCGACGCAGTCGCCGTTCACGTCGAACTTCCAGCCGTGGTAGACGCAGCGGATGCCCGACTCCTCATTGCGGCCGAAGAAGAGGCTGGCCCGCCGGTGAGGGCAGTAGTTGTCGACGAGGCCGACGTTGCCGTCGGTGTCGCGGAATGCGACGAGGTCCTCGTCCATTAGGCGCACGCGCACGGGCGGACAGTCAGGCTCCGGCAGCTCCTCGGACATCATCGCGGGGACCCAGAAGCGCCGCAGGTACTCGCCCATGGGCGTGCCGGGACCGACACGGCACATGAACTCATTTTCCTCGTGGGTAAGCATCACAACCTCCCTCGTTCAACTGGCATGAGGCTAGACCGGAGAGAGGTGAACGTCAAGGGACTCGACTAGGCGTCGGCGAGCTGCTCCGCTTCTTTGATGAAGTCGTCGGATTCTCGGATGAGCTGGATGATGTAGTCAATTGGCTGGCATATGCCGTAGTAGAAGCAGTCCCCGTGAAGCGTGCCGAGTCGTTCCCTGTATGTTTGACGCAACGCTTGTACGTCTGCGTCTGTGTTTGCGAGGTCGCGCAGCTTCATGCTGGTGCCGGCCGATGTCGGAGGTTCCTCACCTGTGCGGGCGGTGATCATCCCGTCGGCTGCGCGCTTGGTTGCGCACCATGCCTTTTCTGCGGCGTCACGGATGTCGCCCGTGTTCATGAGAGTCAAGGCGGCATTGTGCATCAGCCGGGCGTCTTCAAAGATGCGGGCCACGTTTGCGGTCATTGTCATTCGGGCGCGCTCCCTTGGGTGGTGCTTTGAGCCTAGTCTCCCTGACGCTGAGCGTCAAGCCACGCTAGGCGTACATGGGGAGTGTGCCGCGTTCCAGGCCATCTCCCACGCTGTCCAGGAGGGCGTCCAGCATGTCGATGTCCCACTCGGTGACGAAGGTGATGGCGGTGCCGTCAGCCTCCATGCGGGCCGTCCGGCCGATGCGGTGGACGTACTCCTCCATATTCTGCGGCATGTCGTAGTTGATGACATGCGAGACCTCGGGGATGTCCAGCCCGCGCGCCGCCACGTTCGTCGCCGCCAGCACCTTCAACCTGCCCTCCTTGAAGGAGCGCATGACGCCGCTGCGCTGCGGCTGCGTCATGCCGCCGTGGATGCCGGCCACCGTGACGTTGTGCCGCTGCAGCGAGCGCACCAGGTGGTCGACGCCCGCCTGCGTGCGCAGAAAGAGCAGCGCCTTGCCGCCGTTGAGGTCCTGGTGAAGGAGGCCTGCGAGGCCGCGGACCTTGTCCTTTTCCCATACCTCGTAGTAGACCTGCTGCACCTTGGGAGCAGTCTGTAGCTGCTCGCCGATGCTCACCCACGATGGCGACCGCAGGTGCCGGTGCACGATGCCCCGCACGGCGGCGTGCATGGTCGCCGAGAAGAGGGCCGTCTGCCGCTCGCGCGGCGTCTGGCGCAGGATGCGCTCGATGTCCGGCAGGAAGCCGATGTCAAGCATCTCGTCGGCCTCGTCCAGCACGACGGCGCGGACCTCGGCGATCGACAGCGTGCGGCGTCGGAGGTGGTCGAGCACCCGTCCCGGCGTGCCGACGACGATGTGGACACCCGCGTTGAGCGCGTTAATCTGCGTGCTGAGGGCCTGTCCGCCGTAGCAGGCGACCACTCGGACGCCCTTGAACTTCCCCAGCCGGTGCAGCTCGTCACTCACCTGGACGGCCAACTCCCGCGTCGGCGCGAGCACGATGGCCTGCACCGACTTGCGCTCAGTGTCCACCTTCTCCACGAGGGGTATGCCGAACGCGGCCGTCTTCCCAGTGCCGGTCATCGCCTGCGCGACGACGTCCTTGCCGTCGTTCATCAGGGGAATGCATTGCTCCTGCACGGGTGTGGGGCTCTGGTAGCCAATGACGTGAAGGGCTTGGGCAACTTCCCTGCTGACGGAGACGGGGCCGAAGGTGGCGGGAACGTCCGGAGGTGGGGCTTGGATGGATTCGATGGGCTTGGCGGCCTTGCGGCGACGGCGGCGCTTGGGCTTGGTCTCGTCCGGTGAAGCGGGGAAGGTCGCGTCGAGGACGGGAGAGTCGGTGACAGCGGCGGCTGTGGCGCCGGAGGGCGGTGAGTCTTGTAACGGCTCGGCCTGGTCCGGCTTGCGGCGCCACCGTTTGAAGAATCGAAGGAACGTGTGCTCAACCTGGTCGGGAGCCTGAGTGGGGTTCGGAGTCTTGGAAGCTATGACATCATCCTCATTTTGTAACTATGTCTATTGTGGGGGATAAGAAGATGTTTGGCAAGGCGATGACATTATCCGCACTGATTGAAGGGTTGGAGGTGGGCAAGGCTAGTCGTCTTTTTTCGGTAATCCTTGCCCTGCCCTGCCTTGCCATGCCGTGCGGTACCGGGCCACACCATGCCCTACCACGCCGTGCGGCACCCTGCCCCAACTTGCCCTACCGGGCCGAGCCGTGCCTTGCATCAGGATTCTGCCGTCAGGTTCTCAACCTCAAACCGACCATACTCGCCTGACTTTTCCGGTCGCCAGTCACCCAAGCCAATACGACGGCCAGCAATGTCCAGCCATTGCCGGAGTTGCGCTTCATCCACAAGATCGTCTTCCGTATCCACTTGGAATGTCACTGCCCACGGTAGTCCAAACATGGGCCGTGTTCGCATCATGCGACTGCGTTGTACCACGACCACTGCGCGAAACTGAGTGCTGGCCTGGAGCGTCTCCAAGTCCGTCCCGTATCTCTCTTCATCGTACTCAAGGCGGGTGTTGATCACCGTCAACCCTTCCCGTACTTGGCCACCCTGCTTCAGCTTTTTTGCGGCGGTCTCAAGGCATGAGCGGATCGCCGCAGCCGGGACCGTCGGGCGGTTACCGGAGTCGAGCCAGAATCCGAGGAGGGTGTCGAGTTCGGCGATTCTGGCGTCGTCGGACGCAGTTCGGTTGCTCCCCTTCTTCCGCGTGATCTCTGCCTTCTCAATGTTGGCTGGGTGCTTGGAGTCGACTCCAAGGGATGAGTGTTGGATAAGCGGAGAGAGGCCTTTGATCCTGACGTCGTATAGCATTCCTGAACCGTCCTCTCAATAATGCTGATGACTTCCCAGATGTTCCCGTGAAACCGCCTTACCGTCGTTGCCATCTTGTGGCAGATGCCGCAAAGGGCGGTCAGGTCCTCGGCTGTCGTCTCGGCGGCGGGCAGGTAGCGTTCACGCCAATGATGCGCCTCCGTCGCTTCCCGCTGGCCACAGAACTGGCATTTGCCGTCCGAGCGACGAAACGCATCCGCTTTGGCGGAGAGGTATGCCGGATGCGAGTAGTCAAAGGAGTTGCTCACACTTGCCGCCTCGTTTTCCTTGCCATGCCGGGCCACGCCTAGCCATGCCTTGCCGTACCATGCACTGCCACGCCTCGGCGGGCCTGGCCGCGCACTGCCATGCCGCGGGTGCTCAGGATACGATCTTCAGTGCGGACCAAGTCAAGGGGTTTTAGAATATTTTTTCTCTAAAACACAAGACGGGGCTGGCCGGAGATATCCGGCCAGCCCCGTCGTAGTACGTCGTAGTACGATGTTCCCGTCCGCGTGCACGCCCTTACGACAAGCTCAGGGGGACGGGTTTCGCGCGGAGGCCATATGAAGAATCCTCCTGATCCTTTATCGCACCCTGGATTTTCCGGCCTCGCCGTGAGGAGTTAACCAAGCCATGCCGTGCCACGCCCAACCTTGCCTGACCGGGCCATGCCGTGCACTACCATGCCGCGCCTCACCATGCCATGCCATGCCGCAGGGTTAAAGGATATAGCTGCCTTGCATAGATTTTCAAGGCAGAAAGCACCTGATTTACGAACATTCGTACAAAAAGAGAAGAGGCCAGCTACAAATAGCAACTGGCCTCAACCTTAGGGATACTGAGTGGTCGACGAGAAAACCCACAGGCCATTTCAGCAGCCCTGCCGACTAGTCCTATTGTAGTGTAGTATAGCGTCCCCGGTGAAGCACCCCCCGTAGTACAATGGCACTCCGTCCCTGCGGGTATCTGGATACCGGCCTGCGCCGGTATGACGGGCGTTTGATGTGTGTGTATGCGCCCGTGGGGGCGAATCCGTTGTTGCGAGGCTGTTGATATGGGCGCGACTGAAACCCTTGCCCGCTTCATCCTGAACACGCCGGCAGAGGCCATTCCGGCCCCCATCCTGCATGAGGGCAAGCGGTGCATCATCAACTACATGGCCGTGGCGCTGTACGCCTCGGCGGACCCGTCCGCAGAAATACTCACGGGGTTGTTCGAGGAGGAGGGCGGCGCCGCGAGCGCCTCGCTCATCGGCGTCGGCGGCCGCACCAACCTGCAGAACGCCGCGCTGGCCAACGGCTACCTGGCCCACCTCGAGGACTACGACGACACGCACTTCCCGACCGTGATCCATCCCTCGGCGCCGACGATCCCGGCGGCCTTCGCCGTTGCCGAGCGCGAGGGCGCGACGGGACTCGACGTCCTGGCCGCGACCGTGCTCGGGGTCGAGGCGTGCTGCCGTGTCGGGCTCTCCGTCTACCCCAACCACTACGACGCGGGGTGGCACATCACGGGCACCTGCGGGGTCTTTCGGGGGGGGGGGGGGGGGGGGGGGGGGGGCGGGGGGGGCGGCGCGGCGCGGGCGCCGCGCGGGGGGCGGGGGGGGCGGCCCCCCGCGCCGCCCCCCCCCCCCCCCCCCCGCAGCATCGACCCCCAGAGCCGGTCCCCCTCGGAGATCTCCGCGCCCCGGACGAGATTGCGCGCGACCGAGAGAACAGCCAACACGTCTACTCACCAGAGTACACCAAGGGAACGCCCCGGGTGAACGCCAGGGGAACCGCCCCGGGGGCCGTTTCTTCGCTCAACCACGGCGTGCCGGTGCCCACG
>JAPONS010000062.1 GCA_026713825.1 Chloroflexota bacterium
CATACCGGTGAATGCCGGTATCCAGGACTGCCTGCCCGCAGAGACACCGTAGGGGCGATTCGCGAATCGCCCGTCCCGCCCCCACCGTTCGCCCTGTGCCTTCAGACGGACACTCGCCCCGCGTCGACATACCGGCGAATGCCGGTATCCAGGACTGCCTGCCCGCAGACATG
Organism: Chloroflexota bacterium; assembly: GCA_026713825.1. Taxonomy (NCBI): domain Bacteria; kingdom Bacillati; phylum Chloroflexota; species Chloroflexota bacterium. The sequence goes on from JAPONS010000062.1 coordinate 174, forward strand.
TCCATGTATCCTCACTGTGCTATCCTAGAAGCAATCAGGAAACACGGGGACGCGTGGTTTCGACAGGGGGTAGCAGAGCGGGATTGCAGGCCGAGGTCCGCCCTCCTCGTTAAACAGGCGGAACAAAAGTAACTGGCGAGCGCGAACTCGCACTGGCCGCCTAGAGCGGCCCGTCCGTCCTTCCCTCCCCTGTAGGGAAGAGCCGGGCGCAACAAAAACAGGGTGCGGCCCTAGCTCACGCCGATCCGCGAAGGCTTAAGTCCAGTCTCGGCTAGCCTGACCAGACCCTGCCGCCGGGGGCTGTGATGGCGAAACCCAAAACAGCGGCTACGCCTGGAGTACATCCCCTTGAGCGCTTCTTGGACGGGGAGTTCGACTCTCCCCCGTCTCCACCAGCGCACACAAAGATTGGCCAAGCCAACGGCCGGGCACATGCCCACCCGAGGCTTGGCCAATCGCATTCTTGACTCCCGCTGCGGCTGACGTCCTACGGCTTGAGGCTGAACGGCGGGTACTTGTCGTTCAGCAGGTACATGTACGCGCTCACACGAAGCCCCCATCGCATCGTCCCCTCGACGAAGTCAAAGAGCGCGCGTGGGAACTGCCCCGTGAACAGGATGGCGAACCACCCGATAACAATCGCTACGAATGCCACGATGCCCAGCACAAACAGCGCAATCCCGTGCGGGATGCCGACGTACAGCCACCCGAGGAAGAACCGTAGCGCCGCCGTCCCCCGCGAAACCTCCTCCGGGTACTCGATGTGCGCGTACACCGGGTAGTCAGGAGCGGAGAGCGCGAAGGGCGGGTACTTGTCCGTCATCAGGTTTAAATACGCGTCCACGCGCACGCTCCATGCGTGGTAACCGAGCATTATGTCGAATATGCCGCGCGGATACTTCCCGGTAAACAGGACGATCACGAAAGCGACGACGTGCAGCGCCAGGGCAACGAACGACAGGATGAACAGGGCGATGCCGTGAGGGATCCCGACGTAGAGCCACCCCAGGAACGTCTTGAGCAACAGCACCAGTCTCGATAAGCTCTCCGAGTACTCGACACCGAGCCCAACTTGAGCCGGACCTGCACCTGCCATGGGGTTCTCCTTTCGTGCGCCTTGTGCCGCAGCGGCGTTCAGCCACTCGGCGCCTCGCTTCGGGGCCTCCCACTGCGCCGCTTAACCGAGTCTCTCGGCCCTACGGTGTGATTGTCGCGCTCGCCGTCTCGTCGCGCAAGGTGTTTTTCACCATACAGAGTCGGTGTTCGCCCGCGAGTCGTTGGGCATCCAGTCCTGGCGTGGTGCAACCCGCCCCGCTGTGCGATGATAGCCGGGCGCGCGAGGCCCCCCGCGGTGACGGGCGCCAACCAACGATAGTGAGGGTGATATGGAAGCAAAGGATAAGGTCGCGGTGATCACGGGCGCCAGCAGCGGTATCGGCAGGCAGTCTGCCCTGGTGCTGTTGGAGGCGGGTTACTCCGTCGTGCTGGCGGGCCGTCGCGCCGAGCTGCTCGACTCCGCCATCGAGGAGGCCGGAGCGCCGGCCGGCAAGGCCCTCGCCGTTCAGACGGACGTCAGCAATCCGGAATCAATCAAGGACCTCTTTGCCAGGACCGTTGAGACCTTTGGCCGGCTGGACCTCCTCTTCAACAACGCTGGCCAGTTCTCGCCCCGTGACCCCCTGGAGGACCTGACCATTGAGCAATGGACCACGGTGGTCAACGTCAACCTCAATGGCGTCTTCTACTGCACACAGGAGGCCTTTAAGATCATGAAGAGCCAGACGCCCATGGGCGGGCGCATCATCAACAACGGCTCCATCTCGGCCCACGCGCCGCGCCCCAACTCCGCCCCCTACACCGCCACCAAGCACGCCGTCACCGGCCTCACGAAGGCCTCCGCCCTTGACGGCCGCAAGTACGACATCGCCGTCTGCCAGATCGACATCGGCAACGCCGCGACCGAGCGCACCGCCGCCCGTGGCGGCAACGAGCAGCCCAACGGCGCATTCATCGAGGAACCGAAGATGACCGCGCGGCAGTCGGGCGAGGCCATCCTCTACATGGACAGCCTGCCCCTATGGGCAAACGTCCAGTTCATGACCATCATGGCCACCAAGATGCCCTTCATCGGCCGCGGCTAGTCCTGCGGCGGTTTCCCCACGATGCGCGCGTGCCGCTCGACGTACGCCGGCCACGCCTCCGGGTTGATGAGCCGCGGGGGCCGCTCGCCGCGAAAGATCGCCGCCCACTGCAGCGCCGCGGACTCCGACATCGCCGCGTGCGCCTGCTTGGTCGGGCCCGACGTGTGTTGCGTGGCCAGGACGTTGTCCATCTTGAGCAGCGGGTTGTCCGGCAGCGGCGGCTCCGGGTCCCACACGTCCAGCGCCGCGCCCGCCAGTGAGCCCTCTTGCAGCGCGATTGTCAGCGCCCGCTCGTCGATGTTGGGCCCGCGCGACGTGTTGATGAAGTACGCGGTGGGCTTCATCAGGCCAAACTCCCGCGCGCCGATCATCCCGCGCGTTTGCTCGCTCAGCGGCACGTGCAGCGTAATGTAGTCACTCTCCTGCATCAGCTCGTCCAGTGAGCACGGTTCCCCGCCGCGCTGCGCAATATCCTCGTCGCTGAGAAACGGATCATGTACCAGCACGCGCATCTGGAACGCGAGCTTGCAAATGTCCGCCACCCGCGCGCCGATGTTGCCCATGCCGATGACGCCGATGGTGCGGTATTGCACGTTGTCGCCGACAAATTGCCCCGGTCGCTTGATGATGCCCTGGCGCAGCGCCCGGTCGGCCTGCGGGATCTCTTTCGATAGGTTGATCATCGCCGCGATGACGTGCTCCGCCACCGGCTCGTTGCCGATGCCGCCCTGGTTGACGACGAGCACGCCCGCCTCAGTGCACGCCTCCACGTCTACTGCCTCGAAGCCCGCCACCCGCGACCCGACGGCCAGCAGGTCCGGGCACTCCGCCACCAGCGCCGCGTTGAATTGAATGTCCCCCATGGAAAGCAGGTGCCCGTGCGCCGTCTTCAGTGCCTCCAGCTTCTCCTCAGTCGGCGCGGCCCGGTCAAGGCACACCAGCTCCGTATTCTCGTCCTCCGCCAGCATCTGCTCGCCTGTCGGGTTCGTCCAATGTCCAAAGTACACCAGTCGCTTCTTCACCGTGCACCCCCGTAGATTGCTTGCCAGTCCCCGATGCATGTCCCCGAACGCGCCGCGAGGGCTGGAGTGCCCCCCAACCCTCGCGTGCTTATGTCGAGTCTTCGCTTCGAACGCTTGCCTCTAGCTGGTCAGCGCCGTCGCATAGCCGGGCAGCGACGCTCGCCAGGTCTTCTCTCTGCCGAAGTCCAGGTAGTTGGCCTTGGCCTGCTCCGCGCCCTCTAGCTTGAAGGGCAGCTTGTACAGTTCGACCACGTTCTTGACGGTCATCTCGTACCGCTCCTCCGGCGTGCACTCGTCGAGGATCTCACTCAGCACCTGCTGCGAGTGCGGGAAGACCGAGTCGCCGTGCGGGTAGTCGTTGCCCCACATCAGCGTCTTGGTGCCGATGAAGTCGCGGGTCCGGATGCCGAGCGGGTCGTCCTCAAAGGTGGCGTAGAAGTTCCGCAGCCAGTAGTGGCTCGGAAGCATTGGCAGCCCCGATGTCCGCTCCCCGCCGCCGCGGATGTACGCCCAGTCCAGCCTCTTCAGCACGTGGCCGATCCAGCCCGTCTCAAACTCGGTGATGACGACCTTCAGGTTCGGGAACCGCTCGAGCACGCCCGACTGGATCATGTCCGCGATGGTGAAGGCCGCGCCCGCGAAGCCCATTGGGCCGTTGGCCCGGCTCGGGGCCTGCCGGGGCGGAAGGCCGTGGTTGTCCGTTGCGCCCGTAAACAGGTGCATGTTCAGCGGCATCTCCATGTCCTGCGCCGCGGCCCAGAACTTGTCGTACCACGTGTCCACGTACAGGTGGTCGGGCGGAGCCGTGATCGGCACGCACACGCCCACGTGGCCCATGGACTTGCACCGCTCCATCTCCTCTATCGCCTGGTCCAGGTCCCAGAGCTGCACCGCGCCGAGCGCAAACAGGCGGTCGGGGGCGGGACTCACGTAGTCCGTGATCCAGTCGTTGAACACTGAGAAGGTGTCCTTGACGATGTTCAAGTCCTCAACTTGGTAGACGTTGAACAATAGGCTCGGGTACAGGACTTCCGCGTCGATGCCGTCCTGCTCTTGCTCCTTCATCCGCTCTGCGACGTCGTAGCAGCCCGGCAGCGCGAGGTCGTAGCCGCGCTTCATGTCTGCTCGTGCCTGCGGGCTCGTGAAGTCGACGTTCTGCTGGAGGAACCCGGCAGCCGGCAACCCAATCTTGCCGTTGCCCAGGTGCATCTGCGGTCCCATCTCCGGATTGGAAACGGCCATGTGCGGAGCACGCTCGCCGTACTTCTTGATCAGCGGTTCAAACAGCTCCGGCGGCTCGACGATGTGCGAGTCTGCGGAGATACAAAGCAACCTGTCCATCTCTCCTCCTTGTCCCCTATGATCCCCTGGTGCTGATGGTCTAAGACCACCCAACCCAATCCTAAACCATTGGCGTGGACTGCGTCACCTCCGTAAGCGGCAGCGCGTTCCGCCACGTCTTCACCTCGGGCGTTGGCACGTAGTTGATGCGCGCCTGCTCCGGTCCCGTCAGCTCGTAGGGCAGGTTGTACAGCTCGACCACGTTCTTCACCGTCATCTTCCACTTCTCTTCAGGCGTGCACCCGTCCAGGATCTCGCTCAGCACCTGCTGCGAGTGCGGGAAGATCGAGTCGCCGTGCGGGTAGTCGCTGCCCCACAGCATCGTGTTCACGTCGATGAAGTCCCGAGTCCGAACGCCTAGCGGGTCGTCCTCGAATGTGCAGTAGAAGTTGCTGCGCCAGTATTCGCTAGGCAGCTTGGGTAGCCCCATCCTCCGTTCGCCGCCACCACGCACGTATGCCCAGTCGAGCCTCTTGAGCACGTGGCCGATCCAGCCCGTCTCGAACTCGGTAACCACGAACTTCAGGTTTGGGAACCGCTCGCACACGCCTGACTGGATGATGTCGGCCACCGTCAGCGCCACGCCCGCGAAGGCCATCGGCCCGTTCGCACGGCTGCGAGGGTCGTTCCTGGGCAGGCCGTGGTCGGCTGTCGCGCCCGTGAAGATGTGCATGTTCAGTGGCATCTGCATTTCTTCGGCAGCGGCCCAGAACTTGTCGTACCACGGGTCCACGTACTGCTTGTCCGGCGGCGCCGACGCCGGGATGGACGCGCCCACGTGCCCCATTAGCTTGCTCCGCTCCATCTCCGCGATGGCCTCGTCCAGGTCGTAGAGCTGCAGGCTCGCCAGCGGGAACAGCCGGTCGGGCGACTTGCTGCAGTAGTCCGCCACCCAGTCGTTGTAGAGCCGGAAGGTGGCATTGAGAACGTTCCGGTCCTCTACCTGGTACACGTTGAAGATAACGCTCGGGTAGATGACCTCCGCGTCGATCCCGTCGATGTCTTGGTCCAGCAGTCGCTCCTTCACGTCGTAGCACCCCGGGCGTGCGAGCTCGTAGCCCTTTGCGAGGAGCTCCTGAGCCTCGGGCTTGGTGAAGTCAACGTTCTGCATGAAGAATCCGGTGATCCTCAGCCCCAGCCGCCCGTCGCCGAGATTCAGCTGCGGCCCAATCGCCGGGTCCGCGATGACCACACGCGGCGCCTTGTCGCCGAACATGTCGGCCAGCGGCTCGAAGAACTCCACCGACTCCACCACGTGCGAGTCCGCCGATATACACAGCTTCCCGTCGTTCATGACTCTCCCTCTACCTTAGCTTATGTCAAACGGCGGGGACGGCAGTCCACCGTCCCCGCCGTGCGGGTTACTTGCCCATGCATGCCGGACACGAGCACATTACTTCTTCACCGCCACGATTTCCTCAAGGTGCGTGAAGGTCCCGTGCTCCGTCCCGTTCCAAACGTAGGACTCGATGACGTTCGGGTCCACCGTCACCTGCGCCGGCAGGTACCAGAGAGGCACGTTGGCGTGCAGGTTATAGCTCAGTTCTCCAACCGCCCGGATGTTGGGTTCGTGATGGTTCCAGTCCATCTCGGACTGAATCCTGCCGACGAACTCGGCCATCTCCGGCGTCGCGAATCCGTTGACGCCGCCCGTCGCCAGCCACGTCTGGCGGTTCGCCAGCGCGAAGACCGGGTGCGTGCTGCTGTTGTCGATGTCCACCCAGTCCACAATGCCCTCGCCGACGCCCGCCGTGCCGCCGCGGGTCGCGCGGCTCAGGGCGTTGCGGGCGGCCGCGTCGATGGTCACCAGATCCACGTCGATGTCCACGTCCTGCCAGTACCCCGCAATTGCTTCCGTTACGTCCTCACAGCCTGCCATGACCACGCATGACCGGATGCGTGTCTTGATCTGCAACGGGTTGTTGGGGCCATAGCCGGCCTCCCGCAACAGGGCCCTTGAGGCTGCCGGGTCGTAGCCGTATTCAGCATCAAACCGCTGCTCCCACTCCGGATTCCAGCCCGTGAACTGCGGGTGGAAGTGATTGAGGATCATCAGCTCGCCGTGCGGAGCAAAGACGCCCAGCACCTCTTCCCTGTTGATCGCCTTGTTCAAAGCCTTGCGGACACGGACGTCCAGGAGCTTGGCGTCAGGGTAGAGCGGCCATCCCGCTACGCCGGTCTCCGGGTGCGGGAAGGCGGCATAGAACTGCATCCATACACGGGTGCCGAAGTTGGAGTTGCTCAGGACCTTGTAGTCCCTGCCAATGGCTTGACCCTGCAGGTCCGGCGGGATGTCCGCCATGTGGACTTCGCCGGCCAAGAGCGACGACAGCCGCGTGGAGATCTCGGAGATCCACCGCAGCTCCAGCTCATTGAAGTCCGGCTCTGCGCGCCAGTGCTCGCCGGGCGCGTTTTCGAACAGGACGAACTGGCCCTGTGCCCGATCGGCAAACTGGTAGGGGCCAGTGCCCGCCAGCGGCGTGCTCTCGGGGGTCTCCGGTGCGCCGTTGGCGTCCCAGTCCGCCTTGCTCACTACCGGCAACTGCGTCCAGCGGTCGGAAAGCGCCAGCAACAGGAAGCTGTTGGGGCTCTTCATACGGAAGACGATCTCGTGGTCATCAACCTTCTCGATAGATTCGGTGAAGGCATTCCAGAAGATGCGTGAGAACACATGCGCGTCTTCAAAACTCACAAACTCATTGAAGAAGTTGATCACGTCGTCAGCGGTGTATTGTCCGTTCCCGTTGTGGAACTCCACGCCCTCCTGAAGCTCAAGCCGCATGGACTGCCCGTCAGGCTCCAGGGCCCAGGATGTGGCCAGCCCCGGCACGAATTCGCCCGCCGGGTTAACGGCCAACAGGTTCTCGTACATCGGCCGAAGCTGCAGCGCGTTGAAGCAACAGAGCACACGCTGGTCGCTGTGCTCTGTGCTGGGCGCGGTCGTGGCAAAGATCAACCGGTCGACCGTTGCCTTCGGCATCATCGCGTCTTCAGCGGGCATCGGCATCGTGTCGCCGCCGCTCGGCGCTTCCGCGGGCGCGGCAGTTGGCGCCGGAGCCGCCGAAGTTGAGGTTGACGAACTCGAGGTTGTGGTCGTGGCCGTTGTGGTGCCGCCGTCGCCGTCATCGCTGCCGCATGCCGCGACCACCAACAGCAGCGCAAGACTCATCGCCAGCGCCGCCACGATTCCAGGTAAGCGCCTACACGAATACATTGCTTCCTCCCGGCGGGTCTGTCCCGCCTTGTTCAGACAAAGAGGGCGCAGGTATCCTACGCCCCCCGACCGCGTTTGGTTGTTGCCGGAAATGCTAGTAGTCTCACGCATATATGTCAATGGAGTTTCTATCGATGTTTCGATAGTTACTATTCCGCTTTCTCAAGGTAGGAAGCAGAACGGCCCGCGCCGCTACCCGGCCGGCGCTTCGCCGACGATGGACGTGTATCGCGCCACGTACGCCGGCCACACCTCCGGGTTCACGATGGGCGACGGCCGCTGCCCCCGGAAGATGGCCAGCCACTGCTTGCCCGCGTTCTCGCTCATCTTGTAGATGGCCTCGTGCGACTGCCCGGAGCTGTGCGGCGTCGCCAGGACATTGTCCAGCTTCAGCAGCGGATGGTCGAAAGACGGCGGCTCAATCTCCCACACGTCCAGCGCCGCGCCCGCGATGACGCCCTCCTTGAGCACGCGCTCCAGCGCGTCCTCGTCGTACAGCCCGCCGCGGGCGTTGTTGACGAAGTACGCTGTTGGCTTCATCAGCCGGTACTCCCGCTCGCCTATCATCCCCCGCGTCTGGTCCGTCAGCGGCGTGTGCAGCGTCACGTAGTCGCTCTCCTTGAGCAGCTCGTCCAGCTCGACGCTCTCGCCGCCGCGCCGCGCGATCTCCTCGTCGCCCATGATCGGGTCGTGCACCAGCACGCGCATGCTGAACGCCGCCTTCAGGATCTCACCCACCCGCGAGCCAATGGCGCCGAAGCCGACGATGCCCACCGTCTTGCCCAGCATGTCGTGCCCAGTCAGCTCGCCCGGCTTCCGCTCGATCCGCGCGTGGAGCTGCCGGTCCGCCAGCAGCGCCCGGTGCGACAGTACAAGCATCGCGCCCGTAACCTGCTCCGCGACGGGCTCGTTGCCCATGCCCGTCTGGTTGCACACGAGCACCCCAGCCTCCGTGCACGCCGGGATGTCGATGGTGTCGTAGCCGGCAAGCCCCGAAACGATTGCCAGCAGGTTCGGACTCCGGTCGATGACCTCTTGGGTGTTCGGTGGCATGGCTCGGCCGTGCACGTGGAGTCCGTGTGCATTCGCCAGCTCCTGCCACAGCGTGTCCGGTTCCTGGGAGCTCACCTTCACCAGCTCCACCACGTCCGGGTGGCCCTGCAACTCCCGCTCGCCGACGGGTGCGATGAACCGGTCAACGTACACCAGTTTCTTGGAGGGCATCAGTTTCTCCTTCTCCAAATCAGGACGACAATATGGCATTGGTAGGGCGGTGGTAGGCTAAAGACAGATGTGCGCACTGTCAACCGAGGTCTACGCGCTCATCTTGCACAGTGCGGACAATTCCGATACCGTTGCCGTACAAGCAGACGGGGGTTGGAATGGCGACCAGGGACCGCGACTCTGGGGGGCAGCAAGAGTTCCTGACACAGACCAACGCGCGGTTCGATAGCGTTGACGGCCAAATGAACGACCTGCAGGCGCAACTCGCGCAGTTGGCTGAGCAGCTCGAACGTTTAATCGAGTTGATTACGGAGGATACCGACATCCAAAAGCGTAAACTGCGCTTGCTGGAAGCCGCCCAACGTTCACAAAACTAGAGCCCGCACGATTGTCCCGGCAGCCCGCTTCCACAGACCTATTCCGTTCGTGGTGAGCTTGTCGAACCACGCCGGACGGCGCACCCTTCGACAAGCTCAGGGTGAACGGGAGCTACGCGAGTTTTGGGGGATCACAGTATCGGATGGCATTCTGAGCGCCCTTCTTTCTGTAACGGTCAGGCACTCGCTTCCCCACATAGCTGGTCCAGACGGCGGCCTCAGCCTCGTCGCCCTCGAATCCCCAACGCTCTGGAAGGTCTATACCCTCCAAGGGAAAGTTCTCCCTGGTGCCCTTCAACCAAACTCTTGGCCGGTACGCGCCTTTGACCACGCCTCGCACATGAGCCAGCACGAGATGGTATTTTTCAGCTCTCGCTTTCTGTATTCTCCATCTGCTCCTGACCGCGTCGTAAATACCTCGTTCTCTCCACATGTTGCCGATCGAAATGAGAATCAAGGGCTCTGTAACCTCAAAGGGCACCGCCTCAAATTCAGCGCAGATTTCATCCGCGTGACGACACCCCCGGTCTCGAGACCCTTTTCCGCCGTGTCTGTTCGTTAGGCCAGGGTATGCGTCGATCAGCGCGGCCTCAACCTCATAGGACATGGTTTCCGTGGAAAGTCCATGGCGGTGGATGACGTGGGAGACATCCAGCCCTGCAGCCTTGATTTCGTTGATCCGCTCCAACTTGGGGTCTGCAGGCCCATCACTCATCAGCTTGTTCTTGGTCTCGTCATCGAGACTGCCCAAGGCGTGGGCAAAGACCCTGCTGCCCTTGCCCTTTCCCACATAGAAGGTTTCACCATTGCGCGGGTCGACTAGCCGGTATACATACCAGCCAAGCGCAGCCTCAACTTCCGGCGTGAAACTCTCTCTAGCCACTATTCCCCCTCTTCTGTCGAGCAATCGTGCGAGGCAGGCTAGCCGCCGACCTCCATGACCATGCCGCTCGGCTCAAACCGCTCCCGGACTTCCCTGGTGTACTCCCACCAGTCGACGCCCGCCGGAAGGACCGCCTGCCCCGACCTCTGGTGGTACGCCCACGGCGTCTCCAGCCCCGGCGGCGGCGTCCCGTCCTCCATGAGCGCCCGCGCGGCCTCCATGAAGCGGCGGCGCGTCCGGATGATCATCTGGTCCGTCGTGCCAAGGTGCTCCTTGGTCCGGTCGTAGATGCTCCCCATGCTCTCCGTCATCGCCATGTCCTGCTGGCGAATGCCCTTGATGCCTGTGAAGCTCACGTTGTTCTTCTGCGCCTCACGGTCGATCTGGAAGTCGTTGCTCCAGTTCTGGTCCAGGTTGTACCGGTCGTACCACCCCGTGCCATTCGGGATGTAGTCGCGCGACTGGTCCCGAGGCGTCTCACTCGGCTTGAGCGCCCGGACGCCCCACTCCAGCGTGTGGTGGTCGTCCATCGGCACGTAGCACAGGAACCCGGCGTTCGAGCCGAGCTGGTTGTCGATGCCCGGCACCATCGCATAGAACGGAAAGAGGATGTGTCCCACGCGCCAGTACTCCTGCCCGTCGTCCGTCGGCCGCCACATGCCGTAAGACGTGCCGTGCTCCGTCTCCTTGACGCTGAACTTGCCGTAGCGGTTCTTCGCCTGGTGGTAGTTCATCGAGCCCGGCTCAGTGTTGTAGATGGTGAAGTGCCCCAGGTGCAGGAACGTCACGTGGACGGTGTCCATCTCACCCTCGAGCCCCTGCATCCAGTTGCAGTTCCTGTGGAGGACCGTGATGGAGTAGTTGTCGTGCATGTTCCCTTCGAGCTCCGGCAGCGCCGGCGGGATCTCGCGCGTGCCCATGTACACCCAGATGATGCCGTTCCGCTCGTAGGTTCGGTACGTCTTGATCCTCACCTTGTCCTTGAAGTTGCTCTCCGCCGGCTCCGACGGCATGTCGACGCAGTTGCCGTTAACGTCGAACTTCCACCCGTGGTACACGCAGCGAAGCCCCTCCTCCTCGTTCCGGCCGAAGAACAGGCTCGCTCGTCGGTGCGGGCAGTAGTTGTCGATCAGGCCCACGTTGTTGTTGCTGTCACGGAACGCAACCAGCTCCTCGCCTAGCAGCTTGATGCGCACGGGCGGGCAGTCCGGCTCCGGCAACTCAATGGACTGCAGTCCCGGGAACCAGTACTCCCGCATCATGTTGCCCATGGGAGTGTCAGGGCCTACTCGACACAGCAGTTCGTTCTCTTCAGGCGTCAACATGCTTAGACTCCTCTCGCTCAGCGTTCAGGCTACTGGCCGGTCAGTGACCCGGCCGACTCAGGGTATTCCGTCGTGCGGGCGAAGAACCAGTCGCCCAGCGCTTCCATCCAGTTTACGCCACTAGGCAAGACCACGGCGCAGGAACGCACCTTGTACAGCTCTGGCTCGTTAGAGCCCGGAGGCGGCGTCCCCTCCTCAACCAGCGCCCGCGCAGCCGAGAGCAATTGCCGCCGCGCGCGAATGATGCTCGCGTCCGCCGTGCCCAGGTGCTCCTTCGTGCGGTCCATGATGGCGCCCATGCTCCACTCGATCGCCGCGTCCTGCTGCCGGACGCTTGGGATGCCGGTGAAGTTCCTGTGCTTCTTGGCCCACAGGTCCATGTGGAAGTCCGTTTCCGGCGAGATCTCCGGCCACCAGTTGGCGTAGAAATTGCCCTTCTGCTCGGGCTTCCACGGCCCCTGGTTCGGCGTCAGTGCGCCCGGCTCGTCCGGCAGGTCGGGCGTTGGGAAGCGCGGGCCGGGCATCGCCTCCGATGGGTGCCACTGCAACCCGAAGTGCATGGTGTAGTAGTCGTCGATGGGCACATAGATCGAAAGCGGCACCCGCGACGCCGTCGCCGGGAACATGCCGTAGAAGGGAAAGAGGAAGTGGCTCGCCCGCCAGTAAGAGTTCCCGTCCGGCTGCTTCCGCTCGGCGCCGTAGACCAGCCCGTATCCCGTCTTCTCCACGAAGAAGTCCGCAAACTTCTCGACGGTGTACCCGCCGTACTTTGGGTCGTCGTCGATATTCAGGCGGCCGTGCAGGATGGGCGCGTGCGTCGAGTCTAGCTCCCCTTCCAGCGCCTGCATCCAGTTGCACTCGTAGATGAAGCGGCGGTAGTGGCTGCGCTGCTCCTCGGGCACCAGGCACCACTCGAACTGCGGCAGTCCGGGCGGCTCCTCCTGGTTGGGACCCATGTAGCACCAGACCACGCCGCCGAAGTCCGCGCCCTTGTAGGACGTGATGTGCATCTTGTTCTTGAAGTTGCTCGTCGGCGGCTCATTGGGCATGTCGATGCAGTCGCCGTTCACATCAAACTTCCAACCGTGGTACGCGCACCTGAGGCCGCCCTTCTCGTTCCGCCCGAAGAAGAAGCCCGCCCCGCGATGGGGACATCGCTGCTGCGTGAACCCCACGCGGCCCTCCGAGTCGCGCCACGCGACCAGGTCCTCGCCCAGCAGGCGCACGCGTTGCGGCTGCCCGTCAACCTCCAGCTCCCATGTGTACGCGGCGGGCAGCCAGTACTGCCGCATGAGCTCACCCATGGGTGTGCCGGGGCCTACTCGACAGAGAAGGTCCGTCTCTTCTTGCGTGAGCATTGACGCCTCCTTATGTCACATCCACAGCCGCAGCGTTTGTGGGATTGTATCAGGCTTTCCGCCCGAGTGAACACCGGATCCGCCGATTTGCCAAACGAATCTGGAATATTCACCATTCCCGATTATGCCGGAATGCCGCTTATCCGTAGCGCCCGATGTCCAGCGCGATGAACACCATCAGCACGGGCACCATCACCATGATGCTGACGACGATCCCCACCACGATGGCAACGAAGCTGAAGAGGCTCCCGTAGATACAAGAGGTCCTGATAGTGGCCTTCATGGTTTTGGTGCTCGCCCCTCCGGACAGCACCCCATAGCCGAAGCCCACGATGAGGATGGCAAGCAGGCTGAAGAAGTAGAGTTCGCGGTCGCCGGTGATAACGCCGATGAGCGCTGCGACGATCCCCCCATAGAGCCCAACGTAGCCGCCCGCGACGCCGCTTGCGCCGTTGATTTCGACTTCGTCGTCCGTGTGGTGGCCGGCCCATTGCGCATTGGGACGCATCTGCAACGACTCGCGCAAGCGCGCATTCGCCGCCTTCTGGAGCGCGCCGGGGTTGGCGCCCCTTCGCATCTGCATCGCTGTGCTCGGTCTCCTCTCGCCCCTCGGGACTCCCCTAAGCCTACCCCCAAAGCGCCTCGGACGCTAGCCGCGCGCCCTCGGCCATCGCCCGCAACTTCGCCCACACCACCGTCGGGTGTACGCGCGAGCGCCCCGCGAACGTGCCGAATCCGCAGTCCGTGCTCGCCATGACGCTGTCGCGGCCCACGATGCTTGCGTAGCTGAGGATTCGGTCCCGCACCAGATCCGGATGCTCCACGAAGTTCGTCGTGGAGTCAATCACGCCCGGGATGAGCGTCTTCCCCTCCGGCAGCTTCACGTCCTCCCACACACGCCACTCGTGCGCGTGCCGCGGGTTCGACGCCTCGACGGAGTATGCGCCCGCGCGCACCTGCAGCACGATGTCCACAATGTCACGCAGCGGCACGTCCCGCACGTGCGGCCCCTCCGAGTTCCCCCAGCAGATGTGGTAACGCACCTGTTCCTCTGGGATGCCCTCCAGCGCATGGTTAAGTGCCTCGGCCCACAGCCCCATTGCACGGCGGAAATCCTCCAAGGAGCCGTCCCGGAACCGCGCCCAGTTTCGCCCCATCGCCATCTCTGGCGCGTCTACCTGCAGCACGAATCCCGCGTCCGCGATGGCCCGGTACTCGACCTTCATCATCTCCGCCAGCGCGTACACGTACTCTTCTTCCGTCGGGTAGTGCTGGTTTGCAATCCGAAGGTCGAGGATGCCCGGCGACGATGCCGTCATGAACGCCCCCGCCACGTCAACGTCCGCCAGTGCGTCGCGGAAGTTCGCCACGTCCGCCTCGACGGTCTCCGGGTGCGTCCACGCCATCGGTCCGACGCACACCGGCCGCGGGAACGTGACGTTCCCCATGAACCCGGCCGTCCGCCACCACTCGGCAAACTCCGGGAAATCGACCTCCGACGGCGCTTGCGGCGAAGGGTCCACCCCCTCCAGCCCGCTCACACGGTCCTTGATGTAGTCGGAGAACCCCGCCTTGCTGAGCTCGCCGTCGTTGACAATGTCGATCCCCGCGTCCGCCTGCGCCCGCACCGCCGCCGCCACCGACCGCCGCACCGCGACCGACAGGGCCTCCGCGTCATACGGCTGCCCAGTCTCCCTTGCCTGGATCATCCCGAGCAGATCCGGCGGCCTCGGCAGGCTGCCCGTGTGCGTGGTCAGGATCCGTTCGACGCCGCTCGGCATCGTAGCCCTCCTCGCCTAACCCCAAAGCGCCTCGGTTGCCAGCCTCGCGCCCGCCACCAGCGACTCGAACTTCGCCCAGCACACCTGCGCGTGCCCCACGCGAGAGCCGATGCCGCAGTCCGTGCCCGCCATGACGTTCTCGCGCCCCACCGCCTCCGCGTACCGCACCAGCCGCTGCGCCACCAGCTCCGGGTGCTCGATGAAGTCGTTGGCGTGCCCCACGACGCCGGGGATGAGCAGCTTGCCCTCCGGCAGCTTCACGTCCTTCCAAACGGCCCACTCATGGTCGTGCCGCGGGTTGGACGCCTCGATCGAGTATCCCTCCGCCTTCACGTCCAGGATGATGTCCACAATGTCCGCCAGCGGAATGTCATGAACGTGCGGCCCCTTGTAGCTGCCCCAGCACATGTGGAAGCGCACGCTGCTCTCCGGGATGTCCCGCAGCGCATGGTTCAGCGCCTCGATGCGGAGCTGCGCGAACTTGCGGTACTCAGGCACGCTCATCCCCGACTGGATCTGCCACCCGTCCGCCAGGTCCGGGTCGTCGATCTGCAGCAGGAACCCCGCGTCCACGATCGCCTTGTACTCCACATGCATCGCGTCCGCGATGGCGAAGAGGTATTCCTCGTCGCTCGCGTAGTATTCGTTCTTCATCCAGTGCTCAATCGTCCCCGGCGCCACAGCCGGCAAATACGGCTCCGGCCCGTCGACGCCCTCCAGCGCCGCCTTGAAGTTGGCGATGTCCTCGGCCACGGCCTCCTGCCCTGTGTACGCCAGCGGCCCGACGCACACCACCTCGTAGCCGCCCAGATTGCCCCGGCCCTCGAAGTAGTCGGGAAAGTCCGCCGCGTCCCTCCCGTAGATACGCGCAAGCACGTTGCCCGGCTGTGCCAACCGGTGCACGTGCCCCGTCAGCCGCTCCCGCGCGTAGTTGGTGAAGCTCGACTTGCCGAGCTCCCCGTCGTTGATGCTGTCCAGCCCGATCTCCACCTGCCGCCGCACCGTCTCCGCGATGGCCTTCCGCAGTCGAGCGGTCAACTCGGCCTGGTCCACGTTCTCCCCCGCGCTCTTGTCCAGCACCATCTGCCGCAGCTCAGGCACCCGAGGCGTCGTGCCCGCGTGCATCGTCAGAATGCGTTCCGTACTCCGAAGCATGGTCAACTCCGTTACAGTAATTGTGCGAAACCGTCACACAGCGTAACCCCCTCCCCCTCAAGGGTAGGGTTGGGGGAGTCCCCCGACCTCGAAGCCCCTACTCCTCAATCGGAATCGTCGCCGTGATCCGAGGCACGTCGCTTGACACCCGCGTCGTGTGCCCGTGTCCCGTCGTGTCCTCCACCAGGTTCACGTGCCCCGGCCCGAAGCGGTGCAGCGACCCGTCGCCCAGCCCGATCTCGCCCTCGCCCGACAGCGTGATGACGAACTGCCGTCGCGGCCCCGGGTGCCAGTCGACGAAGTGCCCCGGCGGATACTCGCGGAACGTGATGTTGGTGGCCTTCAGGCCCTCCGCCAGTTCCGGGTGGTCAGCCAGGCTGAAGTCCTCGATGTGCGACTCGCCGTCGTCGCCCGTGTACATGCGCGTAATCGTGTCCATGCAGTCCCTCCTTCAATTCATGAAGAGTTCGGCCCATTGTCGCCCAAGGGCGATGGCCCCGCAACGCTCCCGTTCGTCCTGAGGGAAATCGAAGGATGCACGGGAGCCGGCGATTCCCGAATCGCTCCTACGTCTCCGTCCCCCGCCGCACGTCCGCGCGGAAGTCGTCCGGGCTCGGCCCCCGGTCGATGACCACGTCGATCACCGACGGCAGCCCCGACGCCATCGCTTCCCGCAGCGCCCCCGGCAGCTCCCGCGAGTCCCGCACCTGCACCCCGAAGCACCCGAACCCGCGCGCCACCGCCGCGTTGTCCGTTTCCACAAACTCCGACGCGATCTTTCTTCCCTCCGGCTGGTGCTGATTCACCATGCCCAGCGCGCCGTCGTTGAACACCACGCAGATCATCGCCAACCCGTACTGCATCGCCGTCGAGAGCGCGTTCACCGTCATCATGTACCCGCCGTCGCCCGTCACGCACACCACGGGCCGGTCGCCGTACGCCAGCTTCAGCGCGACGGCCGCCGGTAGCCCCCAGCCCATGCCCGCTGTGCCGCCGGGGCAGAAGAAGGTGTGCGGCTCCACCGCCTTGAAGTAGTGCGCCATCCACGTCCGGTTGTTCCCCGCGTCGAGCGCATATACCGTGTCTGCCGGCATCGTCTCGCGCAGTAGCGTGACAAGCCGCTGCGGCGTCACCGGCGAGCTGTCCACGTGCATCGCAGGCTCGTCGTAGTAGCCCAGGTTGCTCCGGCGCGCCGCCAGCGATGCCGTCCACGCCTCCCGCTCGGGCGTTGCCGTCGAGCCCCGCGCCCGCGTCTCCTCCAGCAGCTGCCCCAGCACCTTCGACGCGTCGCCCACCAGCCCCAGCTCGACGGGGAACGTCCACCCCGCGTTGTTCTCGTCGATGTCGATTTGGATGATCCTCTGCCGCCGGGGGTCGAAGACGCTCGGCCGCTCCCGCACCGTGTCCTGCGGCGAGAGCTTGGCCCCCACGACCAGCACCGTGTCCGCATCGCCGATGACCGCGTTCGCCGCCGCCTGCCCGTACACACCCGCCATGCCCACCGAAAGCGGGTGCGACTCCGCGATGGCGCTCTTGCCCTTGTAGCTCGTCGCCACCGGCGCCCCCAGCGCCTCCGCCAGCTCCCGCAGCAGCTCGTGGCTCCGAGACACATGCACGCCGTTCCCCGCGACGATCACCGGCCGCTGCGATGCTTCCAAAATGTCCACCGCCCGCGCGATGTCCTCCGGCGCGCTCTGCGGCTTGGCCGTGTTCAGGTATCCCGACGTGTGGTGCAGGAACGGCGGAGACTCCACGTCCACGTCGCCCCCCGCCGCCGCGGAGCGCATGACGACTGCCGCCGGCCCCGGCCGCCCCGACGTCGCGTGCTTCAGCGCAAGCTGCGTCCCGATGACCGCCTCTTTGGGGCTCGCCGCCAGCGTCGTGTACTTGGTCATCGCGCGGAAGATCGCCGGCAGGTCCACGCTCCCGTACTCCCCCGCCCCCGATTGGTTCGCCGGGTGCTGCCCCGCCCCGCCGTCCGACGTGTCGGTCACCACCAGCATCGGCGAGCTGCTAAGCATCGCCTCCATGATTCCAAAGCTCGCGTTGGAGCCCATGAACAGACCCTGCCCCATGATGGCGGCCGGCTTCCCCGTAGCGCGCGCGTACGCGTCAGCCATAATCCCCGCCGCCTGCTCGTGCCGCACGAGGATTGGCCGAATCCGGTCCTCACGACCATGCATCAACGCAAAGATCTGGCTGGTCCCGCCCCCCGGAATCCCAAACACATACTCAACGCCAGCCTCTTCCAAAACCTGCAATATATGCTCCGCCGAGCTAGCCATCACAGCTCCTTATGTCAAACCACTTCCCATACCGGCAAAAGCATGCCCCGTACCCCGATACGGGGCCGGTATCCAGAGGCGGGGGGCGCGCGCCCCCGGCCCCCCCACCGGGAGCCAACACCCCCCCCGCCC
>JAPONS010000063.1 GCA_026713825.1 Chloroflexota bacterium
CGGAAGTTGTCCGCGCAGTACGAGACGGAACAGCAGCAGCACGGCGAGCAGGTCGAAGCCTTGCAGCAGCGTGTCGAGCAGCAGGCCGCGGAGAGCAGAACCTTGCGGCGGCAAATCGAGCAGCTCACCGAGCATGTGACAGGCTTGGACGCGGACTACAGGGCGATCGCCGCGACGTTGCGCGAGTGGTCGAGCTGATGCACCGCCACGCACAGCAGCGCGCGTGGGAGTGGGACTCTGGCCTGAGCCGATAGAACCCTATCACTAGGCACTCTGCCCGGGACGCTAGGCAACCACTATCTAGTCTAGGGAGCTACTGCGTTGCCTTAGTCGTCCGTGGGGCTTCTTGGCGGGCGGCTCTTGGCTTCAACCCAGCGGAGGTTGAACAGCCACACAGTTGCCACGGCATAGCCAGCGAGCGCTAGTTTGTGTCCAAAGGAGTTGATGGCCAGATGGACACCCTCCAGGTTGGTGTAGGCCACCGAATGGAGCCACTGAACGAAGATGAGCACGCCGCACCACCAAATTGCCTTGGTGCTCAGTTGCCCAAGAAACTCTGGCTTGATCAACCAAGACAAGGTTGCAACGGTGATGCCAAGTAGAATGTAGATCTGTGTTGGCGCGAGCCCTGGGTCAACCGGCGGGTGCATATTTCTCGAAATCGTTGAAGTAGCGCTGGAGCGCCAACGGGCGTTGGCCAGCGTGACGAGACAGAGCATTCGTACAGTCAATGATCCTACGGTTTCGCGCAGCATTCCCAAACTGGTGGCACGACACGTAAGCCTTCTTCCCGTCGATGATCTTGTAGTGAATCCGGCTAGGGTTCTCACGGCGCTCACGGATGCGAACGTTCTTCTCCTCAGCCAGCTCTGTCTCGAACCGCGTGACTCCTGTCCGCTTGTTCAACACACATTCAACTCGGAACGCTGGCCGCTCGCGGAGCTTATCCTTGATCGCTCGAACCACTTCCTGGCTCATGTAGAGCGAGCCATCGTTGGTATCCCCATCGTCGTACATCACGACCTCGGCTTCTGCCTCGGTCAGAAGAGCAAGGAAGGCTTTCTCTGCTTCCTCATTGTCGTTTGTGGGCAGATCGATCACCTGAGTTCGGGAGACCTCAACCGCATCTCGCAGCCAAGGTATGCAGATGCACGCTACAGCTACCGCCAGCAGGAAATCAAACGCCAAGGGGAGCATGTTCACCGGTCTCTCTCCTTTCCCCTTTCCTCTCCACGCTGCGTAACGCGAAGGCTCGTAATGTTAGTGCTAGGTTTACCCTGGGTCAACAAGATAAGGGGTAACCCCACGAAAACCGGACGATTTCGTGCAAAAGTGGCAAGGAAGGCCACCGGAAGGCGTCGTCGCGATGGTTAAGCCCACAACCAAGCGCCCAGCATCAACTCCTACGTGTAATTTTCGATTCTGCGCTGCGTGATGTCAAGAATTTGCCAACCTCCCTCACGGCCAGCGACCGCTCAAGCGCTAGTCCGCTCCTGCTGATGACCCGGCCGGTCGGATCGAGTTTTCGACTCGATCCGGACCCAGCCCTTGGAGGCCAACTCGACGAAACTTGGGAGTGGCATGTCTAGAAAATCGCCTTTCCGCGACAGGTTTGCCGGCGGCTTCTAGTACAGCGACCGCGTGGCCTTGTAGACCAAGCGGCCACGGGGGGACGCTCAGAATCGGTCGTCGGAACTGCTCTACTGACACGGTCGACGCGGTGACTCAGGAATTTCACGAGAGGTAGGCCGCCCACTCGTCCATGAGCCGCCGGCGCCGCTCGAACAGATCCGACCGAGCGTAGGCCGCTTCGGTCTGGTTGCCGACGGCGTGCGCAAGCGCCGCCTCGACGACCTCCCGCGGGTGGTCGGTCTCTTCGGCCGCCCAGTCCCGGAAGCTGGAGCGGAACCCATGCGGCACGGCATCGACCTTCAGATTGCTGAGCATCCGCGGCATTCGCGTGATGCTGATCGGCTTGCCGCCCTGGCTGGGAAACACCAGCGGGCCGCGGCCGTCGCCCAGCTCGCGCGCCGCCTTGAGAATCTCCATCGCCCGGCCGGAGAGTGGCACCTGGTGCTCGCGCTTCGACTTCATGCGCCCGGCGGGAATGGTCCAACCCCTGGCCGGCAGATTGATCTCGTCCCACTGCGCTCCGCGCACTTCCCCTGACCGCGCGGCCGTGAGCACCAGAAACTCGAACGCCAGCTTGACGGCGGGCTGCGCGGACCCCGCCCGGACCGTATCGATGGCTGCGGCCACGACCGGTGGGGCAACG
>JAPONS010000064.1 GCA_026713825.1 Chloroflexota bacterium
GATATCCTCGAGGGTGCAGCAGCCGCGGCTGAGGGGCGCGGCGTCAGAGCGCTCCTCAGCGTAGAGGCGGAGCGTGACGCCGATGACCTCGTAGCCCTGGCGGGCGAGCAGGAGCGCGGCGACCGAGGAATCGACGCCGCCGCTCATGGCGACGACGACGCGGCCGGGGGATGTCGACATGGGGAATCCTCCTATGTCGAGGGTACCATAGGCAAATGGGGGCGGGAAGGGACGCGCCGGCGGCCCACCGCAGAGGCAATTATCACCCCTCCCCGTAGCTGCGGCAGGTTGTTTCTTGTTCGTTTTGTAGGTGCGTTTGCACTTTGCAGATACAAGTCAATGAAATTCTTTTCTGTGGGGAGCAACTCCCAAGAGCGAGACGCACACCGTCCGTAGCCAGTACCGCGCCCAGGCGCTTCCGACCGCTCAATTGGCGGGGAGTTGTCGACGTAGCAGATTGCGCTCTCCATACGTGGAGGCTAAACGAGGACGTGGCTAAAGGGCAATGAGCTCGTGTCAGGGTGGCGCAGAGCCAGGGAGTACGCGCATCCTCGCGGGCGACGTGGGCGGGAGAGGGCGCAGCTTGTTGGGGGTGTGGGGCGCTGCTATAGTGAATGGGTGGCCCCCGTAGCTCAGTGGATAGAGCACCGGCCTCCGGAGCCGGGTGCGGGCGTTCGAGTCGCCCCGGGGGCGCTCCACCAACCCTTCGGGGCGTAGCGCAGCGGTAGCGCGCTTGGTTTGGGACCAAGAGGTCGGCAGTTCAAACCTGCCCGCCCCGACCATCACTTCTTTTCCGACCACCGTTCAGGTTTGCCTCATTCCGCGGCAAAGGGGCGCGGCGAGCCGCCGTTTAACGCCTTGTGAAGCCTCCGTTAAGGGTCTCCCCAATGGATTACACCGCCGACGCCGACGCGAGTAGAATACGGGCAACAGCCGGCCCACCACTTATTCGCAGGGAGGTCGCCCATGGCCGAAGGCACGGTCCTGGTCATTGAAGACGAGGAGAACCTGCAGGAAGCGCTCAAGTACAATTTGGAGCGCGAAGGCTACGACGTCCTCACGGCGAGCGACGGCGAGCGCGGACTGGGCATGGCGCGGGAGAAGCGGCCGGACCTGGTGATCCTCGACATCATGTTGCCGCATCTCGACGGCCTGGAGGTGTGCCGCATCCTGCGGCGCGAGCACGACACGCCCATCATCATGCTGACCGCCAAGGGTGAAGAGGTAGACCGCGTCGTGGGTCTGGAGCTCGGCGCGGACGATTACATAACTAAGCCGTTCAGCATGCGGGAGCTGCTGGCGCGGCTGCGGTCGGTGCTCCGCCGGACCCGAAGCCATGCCCACGACGTCGCACTGCCATCGAACGAAGTGCTCACCTCCGGCGACCTGCAAGTCAACCTGGCGGGCCACACCGTCCACCTTGGGGAGAGGGAGCTGGATCTCAAGCCTCGAGAATTCGACCTGCTGGCCCTGCTGGTCGCCAACAAGGGCCGCGCGTTCACGCGCGACCAGATACTGGAGCGACTGTGGGGACAGGACTACATCGGCGATACGCGCACGGTGGACGTGCACATACGGTGGATACGCCAAAAGCTGGAGACCGTACCGGGCAGTCCCAACCGAATCGTGACAATCAGGGGTGTAGGGTATAGATTTCAGGGATGAAGCTCCCGCGAGGGTTCCACTGGCGCGTGGTCCTGGTGTTCGCGGCACTAACCGCTCTCACCGCTGTGGGGGCTGCGCTCTTCCTGCTCAGCTCCATGCCTAACGCCACCGCGTCCACCCAGGAGCGCATCATTTTTACGCTCCTTGCAGCCGGGGCCACCGCTGTGGCCCTGTTGCTCCTGATGGAGATCCTGATTTCCGTCATGACGCGCAGGGCGCTGACCAATCTAACGGTCTCCGCGCGACGCATCGCGCAGGGGGAGCTTGACCACCGCGTAGAAGTGTCCGCCTCGAGCGAGACCAGCGACCTCGCGTTCGCCGTCAACCGCATGGCGACCTCCCTCCGGGAAATCATCCGCGACCTGTCCACGGAGCGGGACACGGTGTCAGCGGTGCTCGAAACCATGGTCGACGGTGTGCTCGTCGTGAGCGCGCAGGGCCGCATCGAGCTTGCCAACCCCTCGGCAGTGCTTCTGCTGAGCCTTCGGCAGGAGGACGTGGGCAGGCGAGAATACGGTGAAGTCATCCGGGACCCCGACCTGCGCGAGCTGGTGACGCGATGCCAGCGGTCGGGGGTCCGGCAGTCGGCCGAGGTAGACCTGAACCTGGGGGGGCACCTCATTCCCGTCAACATCATCGCGACGCCGCTGCCCGGCAGCACGCCGCCGGAGGTGCTCCTGACCATCCACGACCTCCGCATGCTCCGTCAACTGGAGTCGACGCGAAGGGAGTTTGTAAGCAACGTCTCGCACGAACTCAAGAGCCCGCTGGCGTCGGTGCGCTTGATGACGGAGACGCTCGAGGACGGGGCCATCACGGAAGAGGCCATCGCCCGTGACTTTCTGGGCCGCATCCGCCGGGAGGTGGACCGGATGAACGCCCTCGTGGACGACCTGCTCGATCTGGCGCGGATCGAGAGCGGCCGGGAGCCGGAACCGCACGTCCCGATGCAGATCGCCCCGGTGATGGAGGAGGCCATTGGCCGATTTCGAGTAGCGGCGGCGCAGAAGGGCGTGCGACTGGAGCACGTTGAGCCGCCGCACCTGCCGGCCGTCCTCGCCAACGAGGGGCGCATCGGGCAAGTGTTGGTCAACCTCCTCGAGAACGCGCTCAAGTGGACGGAGGCCGGAGGCCGAATTCGGCTCTCGGTGGAGGAGGAGGCCAAAGCAGTCAGGGTACTGGTGCAAGACACGGGGGTGGGCATAGCGTCGGAGGACCTGCCGCACGTCTTCGAGCGGTTCTACAAGGTGGACCGCGCGCGACGGGACGGCGGGACCGGGCTAGGGCTGGCCATCGTCAAGCACATCGTGCAGCTCTACGGGGGCGAGGTCTCGGCGGACAGCAGGCTCGGTGAGGGGAGCACGTTCACGTTCACGGTGCCGCTGGCGTAGGGGGAGCACGCAGGCAACCACAGAGGCCCGCCACTGCGGCGGGCTTTTTTCATGCAACCGGCGCGGAGTCGTTGGCCGAGCGTTAAAGGCGGGGAAACCGGACGTTCACGGGGCGCCCGTACGCTAGGTGTTGAAGGGAGGGCGCCCATGCAGAGAGGTAGTGCAGACCTTACGCCGACCACCTTCGCCAATCAATGGCGGGCGGGGGTGGGCATCGTGGCACACGAGAGCGCTCATACAGAGGCGCTCTTTTTGGTGGAGCAGTCCATGTGGGTGGTGAGCCGGTGCCGACTGGCGATGAGCCCTGGCCTGGGGCTTCTCTGCGGGAGCCGGCTCGAGCTGGCGGCGCGGTTCACGACGGCAGGTGTGCAGCAGAGCGCGGAGGACGTAGCTGCGCTGGTGTCGAGCGAGGAGTTAGACGCGGTGGTGTACCTAGCGAACCCGCTCGCCAATCCGCGATGGGACGCGGCGCTCCGGACGCTGGTGCGGGCGTGCAACGCGCGGAACGTGCCGCTGGCGACCAACGCAGCCACGGCGCGGGCGGTGCTGGCCGAGCTTGGCGCGCGGCTGCTGCGGGCGGCGGAAGAGACAGTCATAAGAGGTAGAAAGGAGGACTCGTTTGACAACAGGAACCACGGAAACCCCGGCGCCGCCGAAGAGGCGGCTGCGGCTGCTGCCGCGGCTTCGGACACGGGTGAAACGGCTCTGGCGCAGGACAAGGTCGCTAGCGCGGCTGTCGCCGGCATGTTCCCACTGCGGGGGGAGCTTGGCCTTGACTGACTACTCGTCGTGCGAGAGCGGTCTGGGCACCGTGACGGTGGAGCAACGGTGGGCGTGCCGGTCGTGCAGGAGCGAACAGCAGCGCTGGCGGTTCTACGGCGCGGACTCCGATTGGACCGGCGTTTGAGCGTTAACCGAGCCTTAACCTCAACGTCAATTCAGGTTAACCCAGAGGGGTTAGGGTAGGTATGAGCCCAAGAGAAGGAGGAGGAGCATACATGCGTGTCTCGTTCAGAGTAAAGACTCTCGGCCTGGTTGCCCTGGGGGCGGTCATCGCCCTTTCCCTCGGCCTCGCGGCCTGCAGCGGTGACGACGAGGGAAGCACCGCCGTAAGCAGCGCGGCAAGCGCCGCAGCAAACAGCACGGCAAGCACCGCAGCAAGCAGCACGGGAAGCACCGCAGTCGAAAGCGACCCGCTTCGCGGCTCCATAGAGATCGACGGCTCGAGCACGGTCGAGCCAATCACGGCCGCGGTGGCGGAGGAGTTCAAAAAGCTGCACGAAGGTGTGAACCCGAACGTGGCGGTCTCCGGGACCGGCGGCGGCTTCAAGCGGTTCACGGTCGGCGAGACGGCCATCTCCAACGCATCCAGGCCAATCAAGGATGCTGAGGCTGCAGACGCCGCGGCCAACGGTGTCGAGTACGTCGAGATACTGGTGGCGGTGGACGGCCTGACCGTAGTGGTCAACCCGAACAATGACTTCGCCACCTGCATGACGGTGGACGAGCTCAAGGCGATGTGGGAGCCGGGTTCCGAGGTCAACAACTGGAACCAGGTCAACTCGAGCTTCCCCGACCAGAACCTGACCCTGTACGGCCCGGACACGGACTCGGGCACGTTCGACTACTTCACCGAGGAGATCGTGGGTGAGGCGCAGGCCAGCCGCGCGGACTACAGCCCGAACGCCAACGACAACATCCTGGTGCAGGGCATCTCGGGCGACGAGAACGCGCTGGGGTACTTCGGGTTTGCTTACTACCTGGAGAACCAGAGCCGGCTGAACGCGGTTGCCATCGACAACGGAAACGGCTGCGTGGCACCGACGCCGGAGTCGATCAAGAGCGGCGACTACACGCCGCTGTCGCGGCCGCTGTTCATCTACGTGAACACGGCCGAGCTAGAGAGGCCAGAAGTGCGGGCGTTCGTGGAGTACTACCTGGACGAGGCCGGCGCGCTGGCCGCGGAAGTCGGATATGTCGCACTAACTGACGCTGAATACGCGGAAGGCAGGGCCAAAATCCAGTAAGATACATTTCGGTTGGACGGGGGAGGCACCCTCCACGCGGAGGATGCCTCCCGCTTCCGGCTTGCAGGGGGTACCCCGCATTGGCAATCCATGAGAGGGGCGTAAACGCCGGAACCTTGGGCGCACAAGAAAGCAGCGCATATTCATACCGCCTCCGCCGGAGGATGATAGAGGGGCAGGTGATGAAGTACCTCTTCTTCACCTGTGCCGTGCTTTCCATTGCGACGACCGTCGGGATCCTGTTCAGCCTGGCCACCCAGGCGTGGGGCTTCTTCCAGGAGATCGGCGTCTTCGAGTTTCTGACGGGGACGACGTGGCAGCCAATCCTGAAGCCCACGTCGTTCGGCGTGCTGCCGCTGGTGTCTGGCACGATGCTCGTCGCGGTGCTGGGCGCGCTCGTGGCGGTGCCGGTCGGGCTGGGGACGGCGATCTACCTGGCTGAGTACGCCCCCGATAAGGCCCGCCGGGTGCTCAAGCCGTTCCTGGAGATCCTGGCGGGCATCCCCACGGTTGTGTACGGGTACTTTGCCATCACCTTCGTGACGCCGCTGCTGCAGAACTTCATCGGCGGGCTGCCCATCTGGAACGCGCTGAGCGCGGGGCTTGTCATGGGGCTCATGATCATCCCGATCGTCTCGTCGCTGAGCGAGGACGCGATGGTGGCGGTGCCGCGGTCGCTGCGCGAGGCGGCGTTCGCGCTGGGGGCGACACGCATCGAGGTGGCGCTGAAGGTTGTCGTGCCGGCGGCGCTATCGGGGATCGTGGCGGCGTTCATCCTCGCGATCTCGCGCGCCATCGGCGAGACGATGCTGGTGACGATCGCGGCGGGCGCGCGGCCGAACCTGACGTTCAACCCGACCGAGCAGATCCAGACGATGACGGGCTACATCGTGCAGGTGAGCCAGGGCGAGGCCGCCCACGGGTCGGTCGAGTACAACACCCTCTTTGCGGTGGGGCTGCTGCTGTTCTTCATGACCCTTGCCATGAACCTTGCGGGGCACTTCATCGTGCGGCGCTGGCAGGAGCGGTACTAATGGCGACGCAGAGCGCGAAATTCAACCCGAGGCTGGAGATCCGGAAGCTTACCGGCAGTCTGTACGTCGGGCTCTTCATACTCTGCGTCCTGGTGGGCGTGGTGGGGCTGGCGACGCTGCTCATCTCCGTGCTGGTTGACGGACTGCCCTCGCTGACCTTGAACTTCCTGACCACCAAGTCTACGTCGCGGTTCGCCGAGCAGTCGGGGGTGCTTTCGGCGATGGCGGGGACGGCGTGGATCATGTTCTGGACGGCACTGTTCACGGTGCCGGTCGGCGTGGGGGCCGCGGTGTACCTGGAGGAGGATGCGGCCAAGAACAAGTTCACGAATTTCATCGAGGTCAATATCGCCAACCTGGCGGGCGTGCCGTCCATCGTGTACGGGCTGCTGGGGCTGGCGGTGTTCGTGCAGTACCTGTCGCTGGGGCGCAGCATCCTGGCGGCGGGACTGACACTGTCGCTGCTGGTGCTGCCCATCGTGATCCTCGCGTCGCGGGAGGCAATCCGGGCGGTGCCGTGGTCGCACAGGGAGGCGGCGTACGGGCTTGGGGCGACGCAGTGGGAGGTAGTGCGCAGCGTCGTGCTGCCGGCGGCGGTGCCGGGCATCGCTACGGGGACGATCCTCGCGCTGTCGCGGGCCATCGGCGAGGCGGCGCCCATCGTTGTTATCGCGGCGGTGGTGTTCATCACCTTCGTGCCGGCGACGCCGCTGGACCGGTTCACGGTGCTGCCGGTGCAGATCTACAACTGGGTCAACCGGCCGCAACCGGAATTCCAAGGCCTGGCGGCGGCGGGCATCATTGTGCTGCTGGTCATGCTGCTTTCGATGAATGCGGCGGCGGTGTATATCCGCAACCGCTTCCAGAAGCGTTCTGAGGAGTGACATCAGGGGACTCTCAGCAACAGGCAGACTCTCCTCCGACAGGCCCCGGCGCCCCCCGGGGCCTGTTTTCGTACAGGCGGGTTTCCTTGACGCCCCATAGGGGCAACCCGATACTGACAACGGGGTGGGGTGTGCGGCAAACGCCGTTGGGCCCGGGAGGCCGGATTCTCGCCCCCGTATCGGGGTACGGGGCAAGCTTCGCGGGAATGACCCCGCATCAAGTGCGGGGCAGGCTCGCCACCCATGATGGCTGGCGCGGTGTTCGAGCTGATTGCAGGAACACATACGGCGGCAAGCGTGGCGGGGGAGGAGACTGGTCCGACCGTTCGTCATGCGTTGGGCTTTGAGCGCCCGCCTTTCGTTTGGATTGGTGCGCGGATTCCCCGTAGCTGCGTCGGAGGTTGTTTCGCCTTTGTTTTGTAGGGGGTTTGTCGCATTTCAGCTACAAAGCAAATATTTTTTTCTTTTGGGGCGGCAGCCCTTTCACCGGAACCGCCGTGCTGAGCCACGACGGTGACACAGGACGAGGGGCTCACCGGCGTTGAGACTCGTGCGCCGACGCTGATGGGCTTGGTGGCGGTGGTGGTCTGCGCTTCCATGGGGAGAGGGTAACGGGGGCTTCGGCTTTCGCGCGAGGGGTCTGTGTCAGGGTCTTCGGCGGAGAGCGGAGACGGCCCCCCGCGTCCGCCCCTGCCCTGGGTTCCCGCCCCCGTATCGGGGTACGGGGCAAGCTTCGCGGGAAAGACGGGAGGAAGGGGCACATCGATACGAGGAGGAAGCCATGACGACGGCAGCGCCTACAGGGCGGGTCATCGGAACGCGGACGCCCAAGGTGGACGGCGTCGAAAAGGTGACGGGGCGAGCGCAGTATGGGGCCGACGTGCAGCTTTCCGGGCTGCTGGTGGGCCGCATCCTCCCGAGCCCGTTCGCCCATGCGCGCATCGTCAGCATCGACACCTCGGCGGCGGAGGCGCTGCCGGGCGTGATGGCCGTCGTGACGGGGGCAGACTTCCCGCTGCCGCCGCCGGGGACGGTGACCCCGTGGGGCACGGCGACCGAGCGGAGCTACTTCGTCGCGCAGGAGGTCATCGCGCGCGACAAGGTCGTCTACCACGGGCAGACCGTCGCAGCGGTGGCCGCGCGGACGGCCGAGGCGGCGGAACGCGCCCTCGATCTCATCAACGTGGAGTACGAAGAGTTGCCGCCCGTGTTCGACGCGGTGGAGGCAATGCGCCCGGACGCGACAGTGCTGCTCAACGACCTCTTCACCAAGTCGCCGGAGGGGACTGCGACGGAGCCGAGCAACGTCGCGGAGCAGGCGGTGTACGAGCGCGGGGACATCGCGGCGGGGTTTGCCGAGGCGGACGTCGTCGTGGAGCGGGAGTACAGGACGCAGGTGGTACACCAAGGGTACATCGAGCCCAACGTGGACTCGGCGTACGTGGACGCACAGGGGAACGTGACGGTCTGGGCGAACACGCAGGGCATCTTCGGGCAGCGGCGGGACATCGCGATGATTGCGGGCGTGTTGCCCAGCCGCATCAAGGTGATACCGACGGAGGTCGGCGGCGGGTTCGGAGGGAAGACCACCGTGCGGTGCAGCGCGCTTGCTGTCGCGCTGTCGCGGAAGGCGGGACTGCCGGTACGCGTGGGGCTGAGCCGCGAGGAGGTGCTGCGCACGGCGGGGCCGGGCAACGCCATCCACTGCCGGGTCAAGCTGGGCGCGAAGTCCGACGGCACGCTGACGGCCATTGAGGGCAGCTTTGTCTACGACGCGGGCGCCTTCCCGGGCGCGCCGATGCGGTTGTCCATCCGGCGAGTGTTTTCGCACTACCGCTCGGCCAACTTCCGCGTCGAGGGCTTCGACGTGGTGACGAACCACCCCCACGTCCACGCCTACCGCGCGCCGGGGGGCACACCGGTCGCATTCGCGCTGGAGTCAACGATGGACGAGCTTGCCGGGGAGCTCGGCATGGACCCGCTCGAGGTGCGACGCATCAACGTATCGCGGGCCGGCGACCCGATGCCCGACAACGTCCCGCTCTCCTCCGTGAGCCTCGAACGTGTGCTGGACGCGATCCAGGCGCACCCCTGCTGGACGACACCACTGGAGGGCGAGAACCGGGGCCGCGGGCTGGCGCTCGGCATGTGGACGGTGCCGGGCGGGACGGCGAGCTCCCACATCACGCTCGCGAGCGACGGCACCGTCGCGCTGGTGCTGGGCACGGTGGACCTGTCGTCGACGCGCACGAGCCTCGCGATGGTGGCGGCGGAGCTGCTGGGCGTCGACATGGACGACGTGCGCGTGGTGATGGGCGACACGGACCTGGTGGGTTACTCGGACTCGAGCTCCGGCGACATGGTCACGTACGTTGCCAGCCGGGCGGTGCGGGAGGCGAGCCTCGACCTGCTGGGCAAGATGAAGGCAACGGCGGCAGCGCACTTCGGCGTGGATGCCGCGGACGTGGACTACGGGAACAAGCTCTTCTACGTGCGCGGCGCGGGGGAGATGTCCATCGGCTGGGCGGACCTTGCGCAGAAGTCGCCCGTCGCGAGCGGCGGCGCGCTGGTGGGCTACGGGACCGTGAACACGCCGTCGATGAACCTGGGCGTGCTGGCGCCGAACGCGGCCGCGCACGTCGTCGACGTGGAGGTCGACCCGGAGACGGGGAAGGTGGAGCTGCTGCGGTACACGGCCTTCCAGGACGTCGGCCTCAGCATCAACCCGGGGCAGGTGGAGGGTCAGGTGCAGGGCGGCGTCGCGCAGGGGATCGGCTGGGCGCTGCACGAGGAGTACGACTTCGACGACCGGGGCGTGCTGCGGAATGCGACGCTGCTGGACTATCGCCTGCCGACGTCGCTGGACGTGCCGCCCATCGAGACGGTGGTGCTGGAGGAGCCCTCGCCGGAGCACCCGCTGGGGGTCCGCGCGGCGGGACAGGTGCCGATCGTGCCGCCGGTGGCCGCGATTGCGAACGCCATCCGCGACGCGACGGGGGCGCGCATCCGCACGCTGCCGATGAAGCCGGAGACGGTGTGGCGCGCGCTGCGGGCGCGGGGCGGGTAGGGGGTAGTCCCGCGCATGCGTGACTCGGCGTCATACCGACGAAGACCGACACCCCTACGTTACCGGGCGTTGCATGCACCAACACAACCCTGTACCATTTGCCCCGCATTTAGCAGTGCGCGCGAGACCAGTACACCTACATTCCAAGAAGGTACACAAAGACATGGCCAAGTTCCTCACGACAACCGGCGTCTCCTACCATCTCGAAGGGATCATCAAGAGTGCTGAGGACAGGCTGTATATCATTAGCCCCTACCTCAAAATCAACGAGCGCATGAAGGAGCTGCTGGAGGATAAAGCGCGGATGAAGATTGATATCCGCGTTGTGTACGGAAAGAACGAGTTGCAGCCCTCAGAGATCAAGTGGCTTGAGAACCTGCCATCCATACACACAAGCTTCTCAAAGAACCTTCACGCCAAGTGCTACCTGAATGAGCGCCAGGCGATCCTGACTTCAATGAATCTCTATGAATTCTCCCAACTACACAACGACGAGATGGGCATCTTGATCTCACGGGAAGAGGAGCCTGACCTCTACGAGGAGATTCGGCAAGAGGCACAGCGACTTCTACGGAATAGCGAAGAAGTTCGCATCACCGTTGCCCGCGTGGAAAGTGAAGTGGACAAGGCCCCCAGTCCACAGCCGCGTAAGGAAACACGGCCCGCCCCCGCATCAGCCCAAGCCCCAATCAAGGGTTTCTGCATACGCTGCAAGGGGGAAATAGTGGCGGATCCGACAAAGCCCTACTGCTCTACCCACTTCACAAGCTGGAACCGCTACAAGAATTGGTCCTATGAAGAAAAGCACTGTCACCTGTGTGGAAAAGAACATGCATCTTTCATGAGCAAGCCGGTATGCCCCTCTTGCTTCCGCAAGTACCGCAACGTTGTCAAATTCGTAACAGCCTGAACTCGCCGAAGCATCCCCCGCTATGCCAGCGAAGGCCGGTATAGCGGGGGTAGGGTGCGGCCTACTATCTGTCCCATAACACGGCTGATGCTCGTCTTGCGCCTTCTACCATCGAGCGGAACTTGCCCCAGACGATGTCCGGGTGGAGGCGGCCACCGAGGCCGCAGTCCGTTCCCGCCACGACGTTCTCCCGCCCCACGAGGTTGGCCAGACGCTCAATGCGGTCTGCGATGAGCTCCGGGTGCTCGACGACGTCGTTGGTGTGCGCGACGACGCCGGGGATGAGGACCTTACCGTCGGGGAGCTTCACGTCGCGCCAGAGCTTCCACTCGTGCTCGTGGCGGGGGTTCTGGTCGTAGGAGATGCCGGAGCAGCGGACCTGGAGCAGCAGGTCGACGAACTCGTTGAGGTTGATGTCCTCCGAGTGCGGGCCGCGCATGCCGCCGTAGCAGATGTGGAGGCGGATCTGCTCCTCCGGGATGTCCTGCAGCGTGTGGTTGAGCAGCTCCACCAATTGACCGAAGCGCATGCGAAAATCGGGCAGCTCCATGCCGAGGGCGTTGAACTTCATCACGGGCGTGTCCACCTGCAGCACGAATCCGGCGTCGGCGATGGCTTTGTACTCTTCGCGCATGGCCTCGGCGCAAGCGCGGATGTACTCCTCCTCGGTGGCGTAGTACTCGTTCTGCTCGGGCTGGTAGCCGACGTTGTCGGGGCCGACGGAGGCCATAAAGGCTTCCGCCACGCTGACGCCGCTGAGGGCGGACTGGAGGTTGTCCACGTCGGTCTGGATCGCGGCCTGGCCGGTGTAGGTGATGGGCGCAGTGCAGACCATCTGCCTGGCTGCGACAGGGCGGGCGCGGGTCCTCGCCTGGTCCGCGAAGTAGCCTTCGTAGTTGCCCTTGACGCGCTCCGTGCCGCGCTCCATGTTGCCCGCTCCGGGCGGCACGTCACGGAACTCGAAACCGCCCAGACGGTCACGGATGTAGCCGGACCAGCCGGTCTTGTACTGCTCGCCGTCGTTGATGATGTCTAGGCCCACCTCGGCCTGCTGGCGGACGATGTCGGCGACAGCGTTCTTCACGAGGGCCGCGAGAGCTGCTTCGTCGTAGGGCTCCTGTGCCTGCTTGGCATCGAGCATCACACGGAGCTCGGGTGGCCGGGGCATGCTGCCGACATGGGTAGTCAGGATGCGGTCAGTGCTGTGCTGCATGGAGTTCTCCTTCGGCGGTTTTTCATCTGCTTTACGTGTCCAGGGTGCTCGCGGCCATCCAGTCCTCAAGCGAGAGACGCTGTTTGGTGAGACCTTGCTCGACGTTGTAGGTCAAGTACGTATCCAGAGCGCCCATGTCGTCCTTCACGCCGTAGACCCACGGGTCGCCCCACACCTTCTCCTGCTCGACCCATGCCTCGCGCTGGTACATGAGGGAGAAGCCGGCGCGGTCGTTGACGGCGTCGATGTAGGCGAGCCGCTTGGCCTCGACGAAGGCGTCGTACACGCGGCGGGCGAGCTCAGGGTCCTCGCGGTCGAGCTTGCGACTCATCACCATCTGGTGCATGGGCGTGTGGATGCCCGCCTCCTTCCATAGGGCGAGGTCTTCGTCCCGGTAGTTGGGGAAGACGCGCTTCACCACGGGGCTGGACTCCAGCATCTCGAAGGCGGGACCGTCGGAGATGTCCGTGATGATTGCGTCGACGTCGCCGGACATGAGGCGGGCCAACGGGCCAACGGGCCCCGCGCCGTCAGTGACTTCGTTGGAGGGCATGACCGTGGGCTGGTCCACGTGCAGCGGGAAGACGCGGCGGTTGTTGGTGACCATCCAATGGAGCTTGGTGATGTCGACGCCGTGGCGGTGCTGCAGGAGTCCGGCCGTCCACACGGTGATCGAGGTTGGGTACGAGCCGGATCCGATGCGCTTGTCCTCGAGGTCCTTTGGGGTCTCGATGCCGGCGTCGGCTCGGGCGAAGATGAAGGTGTAGACGGGCTTGCGCTTGATCATGAGGGGCAGGCCGACGATCTCCCAACCAGCCTCGATGGCGGGCAGGACGTAGCCGAGGTTCAGGTCCCAGAGGCCGAAGTCGCCCGACTGCAGCGCGGGGACCTCGTTGAATACCATAGCGCCCGTGGGCGTGGGCACGAGGTCAACGCCGGGGACCTGCACGCGGCCGTCGAGCAGGGGCATGGTGATGTCGTAGCGCATGGTGGAGATGGGAAGCTGCATGGTTCACCTCCGTTTTGGCGTCTGAATGGGTGGGGAGACCCGGCTAGGCGGGCCGAATCTTGACTGTGCCGTCCCACTCGCTGAGGGGAGCGCAGTGCCACCACCAGTTGGGCGCCTGGCGCTCCTTTGCGCCGAGGGACTGGCGGCCTGTCGCGTAGAGCAGGGCCTCCCACGGGTCGCCCTCGTCCTGCACCCAGGGGAAGAGCCGCGCGAGCGCCTTTGCGACGATGTCCGGGGGTGGCGTGAACTCGAGGCCCAAGCCCTCGGCGATGTCGGACGCGTGCACGAGGGTCTCGGTGCAGGCCATGGCGGCGAAGCCGTGGCGGTCGGCGAGGCCGGCCGGGTGGAAGCCGCGCGCGTCCTCAGGCATCGAGCGCAGGACGGCGGCGAGGACGTTGGCGAGGGCGCGGTGCACGGTCACGAGCTCGGCGATGGACTGGTCGGGGTTGTTGGCGCGCGCGCCGGGGAGTCGGCTGCGGGTCTGGTTGGCGGCGTTGGACGCGAGGAAGATCTGGACGGTGGTGACGTGCTCCAGCGTCTGGCGGCAGTCCCAGTCGAGTTCCCCCGCGGTCGCGGACCAGTCTAGGTCGGCGAGGGTGGCGAAGAGCTGGTAGGCGGACTCGGCGGCGGCGATGACGTCGTCCGGGCCGGGTTCATGCAGGTCATCCATGGTGCAGGCGCTCCTTCTCGGTCGAGGGTGGGGCGTATGGTATCACGGGGGTGTGGGCGCGCAAGTGGTACGACGCCTGCTCAGCCAGCCCGGACCCTCTCCGTGCCGTCCCACTCGCTGAGGGGCGCGCATTGCCACGACCAGTTGGGGGCTCGCCGCTCATTGCCGCCCAAGCCGCGCCGTCCGG
Source organism: Chloroflexota bacterium (assembly GCA_026713825.1). Classification (NCBI taxonomy): domain Bacteria; kingdom Bacillati; phylum Chloroflexota; species Chloroflexota bacterium. Next base: position 14,058 of record JAPONS010000064.1, read on the forward strand.
CAGCATAGAGCAACGTCTGCCACGGGTCGCCATCGTCATGCACCCACGGGAAGAGACGGGCGAGCGCCTTCGCGGCGATGTCCGTAGGCGGCGAGAAGTCGACGCCGAGGCCCTGCGCGATGTCGTTGGTGTGCACGAGGGTCTCGGTGCAGGCCATGGCAGCGAAGCCGTAGCGGTCGGCGAGGCCGGCGGGGTGCCAGCCCTTCGCGTCCTCGGGCATACCGCGCAGCACGGCGGCGAGGACGTTACTCAGCGAGAGGTGGAGCTGGACCAACTCGGCTATGGAGCAGCCGGTGTTGTTGATGCGGGCGGTTGGCAGGCGGCGTAGAGACGGGTCGGCGGCGTGCGTGGCGTAGAAGAGCTGGACGTAGGCTACGTGCTCAAGGGTCTCGCGGCAGTCCCACTCGAGGTCGCCGGCGATGACGGACCAGTCGCGGTCCGCGAGGGGGGCGAGGAGGGCGTGGGCGGCCTCGGCGGCGGCGAGGACGTCGTCGGGGCCGGGTTCGCGCAGATCTTCCATGCGTGGCGCTCCTTTGCAGGTGTGCGGGCCACGACATGTTATCACGGAGGCTTGGGCACGCAGGGAGCCGACGCCTTCGTTGACGGGTTGAAGGCAGGCCGATACGCTGACGGCACACAAAGATAGGGAGTTGTCCTATGACGCGCGCGGTTTATCAGGTACGGCTTGTCGTGAAGCCGGAGTACGAGGAGGAGTTCAATGCTTGGTACGAGGGGTGGTACATTCCCAAGCTGATGGCGGAGGTGCCGCACTTCTTCTCGTGCAGACGCTACGTGGGTGAGTTCAACGGCGAGAATATTTACATAACAGACTATGAGACGACCGTCGAGGACATGGAGACGGCCATCGCGGAGATGCGGGTGCCGGAGCGCGCGCCCGTGAATGCCCTGTTCTACGAGTGGCGGGAGAAGGCTATCACGCTGCATGAGTCCATCCGCTTCGCGGAGCGGGTCGCGGTGGACCGGTAGCATGGCGTCGATAGAAGAACGGGTACAACAACTCGAGGACAGGGAGGAGATCAGGGACCTCGTGGCAGCGTACTGCCGGGCCATCGACGACCGCGACCTAGAGGGGTTCGTCGCGCTGTACACAGACAACTGCGTCCATGGGCAGCGGGACGGCTCACTGCACCTGGAGGGCAAAGCAGCGCTGCGGGAGCATTACACGGCTCGCTTTCGGCAATACGGGGTGACGCTCCACACGCCGCATGCGCATGTGATCACCTTCGATGGGCCGGACAATGCCCACGGCTGGGTGACCGGCCACGCGGAGATGGGGCTACAGGGTGAGGGCTGGCTCGCCGCCTTCCGTTACACCGACGCGTACCGCCGCGAGGATGGCGTGTGGCGGTTCGCGCAGCGGGAGTTGGCGACGTACTACTACCTTCAGATGGCGGACTTGGCCAAGGGGCTTGGGCAGACGATGCGCAAGCACCGCCAGGGGAGGCTCACAGCTGCTGATTTGCCGGAGGGGCTGGAGACGTACAAGGCGGTGCATGGGCTGGGGTGAGTGGGGTAATCAAAAGGCAGACGCGCTAGGAGAATGCCATGACTTCACAGGATCCTGAGAGCACGGTGCCCATCAGTGAACGGGTCAAGTTTTGGGAAGAGCAGGACAAGATAAACAAGGAGTTAATCCCCCGCGTAATTCGCCAGCATGAATTGCTTACGCGGCACATCGGCGAGCATGAGTCACTGCCTGAGGTGGTTGCGAACGCCGTCCACAATGCGGTGACCACCGTGAGAACAGAGCAGAAGCGGGAGTTTGATGAAGAGGTTTCTCGCATCAATATGGGTGTGGAAGAGCAAGTAGCCGCAGCTGTTCGCAGTGCAACAGCTGCGGCGGAGGAGAGAGCGCGGCGGGCGCGCAATTTGGCCATTAGCTTGGGATTCGTGGCTTTCTTGGCCGGGGTTGCCGGTATGAGCTTGGGGGTAGTCGCACTATTTGCGGGGTAGGGCTCAATGGAATCCACTCAAAACCTACAGGAATTGCAGGCACTGCCGGGCGACGCCTATGAAGGGGATGTAGCGGCAGAAGAAATCCTTGCTCAACTGGCGGAGACGGATGCGGCCCTGCATGCGGCGGAAGCCGCTTCGGAAACTTCCCTGTCCATGTGGCCCGTCTTCACTGGTGTCAACGTCGACGACAAACTGCAAGAGGCATACGAGTTGGCCTATCCCAATCAGGCCGCAGACCACTCGCTGCACCAACACTGGCTGGAGATGGAGGCTCGCGGGGAGGGATCGGCGGATGGGTTTATCGGCGGCCTTAAGGGTAAGTTAGGTGAACTGGATGCCAAGGAGTTCTTAGAAGAGCGAGGATTTCAGAACGTGGAGCTTGCGCCAGACCCCAATCAACCTGTATGGGATATTTCCGCCATTGGCGAGAACGGTGAACAGATCCTCTTTCAGGTGAAGACGGGGGCTGCGTCCTATGGAGCCGAAGTGGTGGACGCCATGCAGGAAAGCCCCAACGTTCAGTTTCTGGTAAATACGGAAATCTACAACTGGATCTCAACCAACCACCCGCACTTGCTTGGGCAGGTGGACAACTTTGAGGCGAACATCTCCGCTCCCTTTGAGCATATTGAGGGTATAGAGGACGGACTGGCCACCCTAAGTGACAATATGGGCATCGACGTACCGGACGGAGCGGTAGACCTGCTGCCGTATGCCGGCGCCGTTGTGGCAGGCGCACGGCTCATTTACAGCGTCGTAAGCACAGAGAGAAAGTTCAGCGACGCCGACCGTTCGACCAAGAACAAGATCCAGGTCGTTCAGACCCTGACACTGATGTCGAGAATGGGCGTTAGCGTTGTGTTGGCTATCGCAGGCGGACAAGCGGGCGCAGCCGCAGGCGGCGCGCTGGGAAGTGTGGTGCCGGGCATCGGTAACGCGGTGGGAGGGATAGGCGGTGGTGTTGGTGGGAGTCTCATGGGTGTGGGCCTGGGAATGTACCTGAACAGACAGCTTGAACCCCATATGCTCGACTTGGCTTTAGACATAACAAGCCTTACGAGAGACGACCTGTTCTACTACAAGAACAAGCGGCGCATCGACGACATTGGCGACTCCATCCAGAGCACGGCTGTAGCGCTTGCAGCACTGCCTCTGTGAAGCCGGATGTGCTATAACTGTAAGGCCCGCTGACATCGGCCCGATGGCGCCGTGTGTCAGCGGCATCGCAACACTGAAGGAGAGGGTGAACATGGCGACACAATTTCGAGCGGACCATGTGGGCAGCTTTCTGCGGCCGGCGGAGGTTAAGGAGGCGAGGGACGCTTACCGGGCCGGGAGCATCTCTGAGGAGGCTCTGCGCGAGGTGGAGAACGAGCATATCCTGCGCGTGATCGAGCTGCAGAAGCAGTCGGGCATTGGTATCTACACGGACGGCGAGCTTCGGCGCAGCGGCTGGGCCGGGGGGTTCGGCGAGTCGGTGGAGGGATACATCGAGGGCGACCCGGCAGTCAGCATGCCGTTTCAGGGCGGCCGCAGCGACTGGAGCGTCACGGGAACGGGGATCACGCCGGACAACCCGATCGGCGTGCCGGGCGGCGGCGGCGGCCGCGTAATCGGGGAGAAGCTCCGCCTGGTGCGGCGACTGACTGGGCACGAGTCGGCGTTCATCAGGGCGAACGCGCCGGGGCCGTACAAGGTGACAATGCCGGCGGCGAGCTACGTGACTGCGCGGGGCTACAAGCCCGGCGTGACGGACAAGGTGTACGAGTCTCGGGCGGCGGTGCTGGCCGATGCAGCCGACATCATTCGCGACGAGGTCGCGGCCCTGATTGCGGAGGGGTGCCCGTACGTGCAGATCGACAACCCGCACTACCCGGACTACATTCCGGACGAGCGACGGGCGCAGTGGACGGCGTTGGGCGTCGACCAAGACCAGGCGTTAAGCGACGACATCGATGCGGACAATGCGAGCGTCAGCGGCGTCGACCGGAGCAACACCATCGTGGCGATGCACCTGTGCCGCGGCAACGGGGCGTTCGGCGCGTACCACACGTCGGGCGGGTACGACCGCATCGCAGAGCAGCTCTTCACCCGGCTGGACGTGGACGCCTGGCTGCTGGAGTACGACAGCGAGCGCGCGGGCGGGTTCGAGCCGTTGCGGTTCATGCCCAAGGGCAAGACGGTTGTGCTGGGGCTGGTGACGACCAAGGCCGGGGAACTGGAGTCGCCGGACCTGCTGCTGCAGCGCATCGAGGAGGCGGCAAAGTACGTGGACATGGACGACCTTGCGCTGAGCCCGCAGTGCGGCTTCTCGTCGACGCTACAGGGTAACCCGCTGGCGTGGGAGGACCAGCTCCGGAAGCTGGAGCTGGTGGTGGAGACGGCCCGCCGCGCGTGGGGGTAGGTCTCCGGGCGATTCCCTGATAATTGAGCGCCCCGGTTTCCCTTGAATGGAGACCGGGGCGCTTTGCGTTTGGCGCTGCCTGACCTTCGACAGGCTCAGGGTGAGAGGAGGTTCTGGATACCGGCTTTCGCCGGTATGACAGAGCGGGGCGATGGCGCGCGCCCTTCGAGAGGCTCAGGGCGAACGGGGTGGGGCCTGGGCAACCACGAGGGTTGCCCCTATGCGATCTGCCACACGGTTTCCTCAAGGTCCAGGGGGAGCGGGGGCTAGACGTCGTCGGCGGGGCTGGTGAAGCCAACGCCGGAGCCGGAATCCCGCTCGTCCCAGCGTCCGGCTTCCACGGCGGTCAAAAAGGCGTCGACGGCGCGGTTGAAGGCGTCGGGTTCCTCAATGTTGCAGGCATGGCCGGTCTGCGGGAGCACAACGACGCCGCAGCGCGGGATACGGCGCTTCATGTATATGGCGGGCTCAAGGCACGGGTCGTCCTCGTCGCCGAGGATGACGAGGGTGGGGACCTGCATGGCGCGGAGCTCGTCGTCGAGGGTCATGATCGAGCGGCGGCGGGCCTGGTAACCGCGCAGGGTGAGCGCCTTCCCCTGCGCCGAGTGGTCCATGAACAGGGTTGCGAACTCACTCCAGCCGAGGGGGTCCTTCTGCAGAAAACGGATGCGGGTGGGGCCTCGGAGGTAGCCGTACATGGCCGCGATGCCGCCGGACTCGAGCGTCTCGGCGTAGCCAATGGACTGCTTACCAAACGTCTCGGGGTCGGTGCTGCCTGTGCCGGCGCCCGCCACGATGATCGACCGGGCGACCTCAGGGTGGGTAAGGCCGAACCAAAGGGCCATGTTGCCGCCCATCGACAGGCCGGCGACGTGAGCCTGCTCGATGCCGAGGTGCTGCAGGAGCTGGTAAAGGTCCTCCACCACCTGCTCCTGCGAGTAGTCGTCGACGTTCTGGGGCACGTCGGACGGGGGATAGCCGCGGGCGTTGTAGGTGATGACGCGGTAGCGGCGCGAGAAATAGCTCACCTGCGCGCGCCAACTCTCATAGCTGCCGGCGAGCTCGTGGGCGAAGACGAGGGGGAAGCCGTGGCCTGTCTCCTCGTAGTAGAGGCTGACGCCGTTCTGCAGTTTTGCCATGGGCATGGTGGCGCTCCTGTCTCGCGCGCAACTCGCGCGCCGTGGTGATGGGGAAAGCACGGGCAACGTAGCCGCCGTCCCCAGCGGTGTCAAGGCCGGGCGTCAGGGTTCCTGCCTTCACAGGAACGACGGGGCGGGGTTGGCATGACGCATTGGGCTGCGTGGAGTATGCTAGGGCCAGCTTTACGAGGAGCGCCAGGTGTCCTCACCTACGGCCGAAATCGCGCCCCGATTCTTCTACGGCTGGGTTATCGTCTTTGCGGCGGGCGTCAAGGGCTCTTTCAACGTCGGCAGCGCGGTCTTCGCCTCCAGCGTGTTCCTCGTCTCCATGCAGGAGGACCTGGGGTGGAGCCGTACCCTCATCTTCGGGGCGCTGGCCGTGCGCACGCTCGCCGGCGGGTTGCTCAGCCCCATCGTCGGCCCCTGGGGCGATCACCCATGGGCGCCGCGCGTCGCCTTGCCCATCGGCTCGGTGCTCTTCGGCCTTTCTTTCATGCTGGTCAAGTGGGCGGACACACCGCTGGAATACTACCTGACCTACGGCGTCCTGGGCGCGGCAGGACTGGCGCTGACCAGCAATCCCATCCTCGAAGGCGTTGTGCTCAAGTGGTTCATTCGGCGGCGCGCCCAGGCCATCATGTGGATGCAGGTGGGCCCGCCGACCGGCCCCATGATCTTTCCCGTCGTCCTCACCTTCCTCATCAATGCAGTCGGGTGGCGTGACGCGTGGCTGTGGCTGGGCATTGCCTCCATCGCAGTGTTCCTGCCGCTCTCGCTGCTGGTGCGGACATCGCCCGAGTCCATGGGGCTGCTGCCCGACGGCGACCGTCCGGGCGAGGCTCCCTCGACATCCGGCGGGCCAAGGCGGGGCGGCCCTGCCGGTGAACACAGCTTCACTCGCGCGGAGGCCCTTCGCAGCAAGTCGTTCTGGATGATCTGCGGGGCCCTGGCCCTCAGCATCGTCGGCCTCCCCGGCTTCCAGGCGCATTGGGTGCCCTACCTGGTCGACATCGACTTCAACCGGGAGGTTGCAGCCTCCGCGCTGTTCGTGTTCGGTCTTGGGTCGGTGTCGGCGCGCTTCGTGTGGGGCTACCTCACTGCTCGACATGACATCCGCAACCTCATGGTCATCCAGGCATTGCTGGCGGCCCTGGGGGTGCTCTTCCTGTTGACGGTGCAGAACACGGTGATGATGTACGCCTGGGCCATTTACCACGGCCTCACCCTGGCTGTCTTCTTCCAGCTCCAGACGCTGCTGGTGGTCACCTACTTTGGACGCAGGAACATAGGCGCGATCCGCGGAGTCATGTTCCCCTTCATTACCCTTGGATCCGCAACCGGCCCCATCCTTCTTGGCGCACTTTATGACTGGCAAGGCTCATATCTTATGCCCTTCTCCCTGGTGACCGTCCTGTGGTTGCTGGCCGGATTGGTCGTGTTCATGACTCGGCCGCCGAAGGCCGTCCAAGAACCCGCGGTGGGGGCTGACGCTGCGGTGGCGCCCGAGGCTCCGACAGCCTCCAAGGCGGAGGCGGCCTCGTGACGACCGCGCTCTCGACGCCCTACACGCTGGTGACCGACCGCGAGCAGTTTCTCGACCTTTGCCGCGTCCTCGAGCGGTCAGAGCGAATTGCCGTGGACACCGAGGCGGACAGCATGCACCACTACCCGGAGCGGGTGTGCCTGGTGCAAGTGGCAACACCGGAGTCGACGTACCTGCTGGACCCGTTCGCGCTGCGGGACCTCTCGCCGCTGGGCGGGGCGCTGGGGGACCGCCGCGTGCTGAAGCTGCTGCACGGAGCGGACTACGACGTGCGGGGGCTCAACCGCGACTGGGGGCTCACCTTCGCCAACATCTTCGACACGCACATCGCGGGGCAGTTCATGGGGCTGGAGCGCGTGGGGCTTGCGGCGCTGTTGCTGGACTTGCTGGACATCGACATCCCCAAGGACCGGCGTATCCAGCGCGCCGACTGGTCCAAGCGACCGCTGGACGACCATGCGCTGCAGTACGCGGCCGCCGACGTCCACTATCTCTTTGCGCTGCATGACGTGATGACGGAGCGGCTGCGGGAGCTTGGACGGCTGGCGTGGGTGCAGGAGGAGTGCGAGCGGCTGTGCGAGGTGCGCCACTCGCCGCAGGACCTGCGGGAGACGGTGCTGTCGCTGCCGGAGTCGCGGAAGATGGACAGCCGGCAGCGGGCGGTGTTGCTGGCACTGTACCAGTGGCGGGAGGAGCAGGCGCGGCGACAAGACCGGCCGCCGTCGCATGTGCTGCCGCCGGGGGCGCTGGCGGAGATTGCGGTCGAACCGTCGGCGCCGCTGGAGCGGCACAAGTCGCTGAACCCGAAGCTGGCGATGCGTTTCGGGAGGGCGATCCGCGGCGTGGTGGCCGAGGGGCTGAGCGGGCCTCCGCTGGAGCGCCCACCACCGTCATCGCCGCCGCGGGGCAGGCCGACGCAGGGGCAGACGCGCAAGCTGGCGTCGCTGAAGGCATGGCGGCATGCTGAGGCCAAGGCGATCGAGGTGCATGTGTCGCTGGTGTGGCCGATGCGCAGCCTAGAGCGGCTGGCCCGCGAGCCACAGACGTTCGCGGAGGAGCTGCGCTCGCCGGAGGTGCGGGAGTGGCAGCGGGAGCGCTTCGGGGCGTCGCTGCGGCGGGCCGTCGGGGGCTAACGAGGCTCCCGTTCGCCCTTCGATTTCCCTCAGGGCGAGCGGGGCGAGGGCTAGAGGGCCGCGGCACGCGGTGCGATCTCCTCGCCCAGGTAGGCTATGAAGGCGTCATTGGTGAAGTTCATGTGCTGGAACATGATCTCGCTGACGCCGAGCTCCGCTAGCTGGCCGAGTCTTTCGATAACCTCCTCTGTGTCTCCCACCAACATTCCGCGGTTGCGGGCCGCCTCTTCGATGTCGCCCACAGTGGCGCCGCGTGCTAGGCGGAGGAAGGTGCGGAAGCTGTCGGCGGCGTCATTCGGGTTTGGGCCGATGAAGCCGAAGGTCATCATGGAGCGCTTGACGGACGACAGGTCGCGGCCGACGGCGTCACAGTGGGCCTGGAGCACCTCAATCTTGTGGGTGTAGTTCTCCGGGAGCATGCTGATGCAGTTCCACTCGTCGGCGTACTGGGCGGCGATGCGCATGGTCCGCTTCTCGCCGCCTCCGCCGATGAGGAGCGTCGGACGGCCCTCGGGCGGCTTGGGCAGGCAGTCGGCGTCCTGCAGCGTGTAGTAGCGGCCCTCGTAGCTGGCGGGGCCGGGGCCCCAGAGCCCTCGCATGACGTGGATGGCCTCCTCAAGGCGGCTGAGGCGCTCGCCAATGGGCGGGAAGGGGACGCCATAAGCGACGTGCTCGGACTCGTTCCAGCCCGCGCCGAGGCCCATGACGAAGCGGCCGTTGCTGAGGAGGTCGAGCTGGGCGGCCATGCGGCCGACGTTGACGGGCGGTCGGAAGGTGATTGGTGTGACCATGGGGCCGAACCGGATGCGCTGGGTCTGGAGTGCGGCCATGGCGAAGGAGAGGTAGGGCTCGAGGGAGTCCTGCTGCGGGCCGATGAAGAAGTGGTCTGAGCGGTAGACGCCAGATAGGCCGGCGTCCTCAGACCGCCTCAGGATGTTGCTCCACTTGTCCCAGGTCAGGCCGTTCTGTCCTTCCACCATCAGACTGATTTGCATGAGGGCTCCTTGTGTTCAGGTTGGGCGGCGATGGCCGCCGCACGGGGATTGTACACGCGGGAGGGCGGGAGCGGGGGTCTCCCTGATGCTCCTTCTTCAGGCTCTTTCAGCGCTTCTGGACAGCTTCGGGACGCGGTCAGGGCGTACGGATTGTGGGGTGGGAATTGTTTTCGAATATCAATTCGTAGCTGTTAGTGACATTTGTAGCTACAAAAACACATGCCTTATCCGGGAAACAATTCGTAGCTGTATTGGTCCCAAATTGCGCCGACTACGGGTGACGCGCGGGAGGTGGGCAATTCCCTGACCGAACGGCTGGCTCTGCGTGTCCATGCTTGGAGGGTATCGACGTGTGGGTTTCAGGGCAAGGAGTTCGTGTCATGGTCACGGGGGTTGGCCGCGGCGCCGCCAGTGGACGGATACCCCTGTGGTGAAGGCGGATGTCCAGCATGGGTAGAAGCCGGCGGACTGGGCGGTGCGGAGGGAGGCGTTTTGCGGGTCAGGGCGAATCGCTCGGGTCGCCGAAGGGGTCCAAGACGGGGACGCCGGTGGGTGCGAAGTGGCGGACGTTGCGGGTGACCACGGTGAGGCCGTGTTCAAGCGCTGTCGCGGCGATGAGGAGGTCGACGTCCTGATTTCCGAGAGACGCCGAGAGATGGCCCCATCGTCGTGCGGCGGCGGTGTCCACGGGCAGGATGCGGTGCGCAAACCATGCCAGAATCCGCTCGGACCAGAGCGTCAGGTCACGGGCAAAATCCGGGTTGATGGGACGCTGCAGGGCGATGCCACGTTCCACCTCGGCAACAGTCACGACGCTCATGAAAATGTCGGAGTTTCTCTGCGCCGTCAACCACGCAACAGGGCCCGGGTTCCGATCCGGGCGACGGAGGGCCGAGAGCACGTTGGTGTCGAGGAGGTACATTACAACTCGACGTCGCGGAGATTCACGGAGGGTCGTTCAAACACCTCGTCCGGCCCGTCCTTGGGGATGGCCAACAAGTGCTCGACAAAGGTGGGCGCATTGGCGGCGTCGGCGCGGCGGAGGCGTTCGTAGTCCTCGACGGCAACGACAACGACGGCGGGGGCGCCTCGCCTCGTGACCATCTGAGGCTCACCGCCGAGAGCGGCGTCCACAACCGCGCTGAAGCGGTTCTTTGCATCCTGCAATGCCCATTGAGCCATGTTTACCTTCCTGTCGAATGTTTCTGGCTAGATTATTAGGCTAGATAGAAGATTTGACAAGGGGGTGGGGATGGGGTGAGCCAGTGTTCTCTGGATACCGGCCTGCACTGGTATAACGAGGTGAGGGCGGAACGACGAGTGGGGGTGAGGGGCGCCTACGGGGATGGAAGAGGGGCGGCCTGTTGTACTACAACGTAATCGCGTTCAATTTCACGCCGGAAGCTATCAGGGAGCCTTGCCCAGTCGTGGGCCTGAACGAGGATGGGGAGATTGGACTGCTCCAGCGCTTCAAGCAGGGCGTAGAAGCTGTCGTCGAGTGGTTGCAGGCCGGGGCCGCGGACCGCGAGGTCGAGGTCGCTGGCGTCGTGGGCTGCGCCATTAACGCGGCTGCCGTAAGCCCACACCTCGGCTGACGGGACATGCTCGCGCAGCAGGACTTCAAGCATGGCACGGTGGCGTGGGGCGAGAGCGAGCCGGTCAGTCATCTGACCCCTCCGCGATCACCCCGGCCAAATCACGGGCGTCCTGGATGAAGCCGGGGAGGATAGCCAAGGTGGCTTCGGCAAAGCCCGCGCCGTAGTTGTGCGCCGTGTCATTGCGGTTATCGCGATAGACGCACCAGCGTTCCGCCGTGTCCAGGGTGATGAGGCCGTGCCTGGCCGCGTGGCGGAAGATGTCCTTGAAGGTGAGTTGGTCCGCCTGGCGATGGGACGCCATGAAGGTGCGGAGCCGTTTCCGCAGCAGATTGCCGGACTGCTCAAGGACAATCTCGAATTCCTTGACGGCGGCGGCGCGAAAGACTTCGTAGAATTCGTCGTCCGGTTCGCGTCCCTGAAGACTATCGTGTGCCGACTGCAACGCGCCGATGCAGCGCGAAAGGAACTCAATGTCGAGAGCCATAGGCTATGCTCGCACTCCGAATAGCCGGGTCTTGGGTGGATTATTGCGAAGGGCGGGGATGCAGTCAACGGGGTGGGCCTTCGACGGGCCCAGGGCGAGCGGGGGGGGGGGGGAGGGGGGGGGGGGGGAGTTCCTCATGTGCCGGGGGGGGGGAGTGCTGAACTGGCCCTCCGACGCGGGGGGGGGGGCCGCCC
>JAPONS010000065.1 GCA_026713825.1 Chloroflexota bacterium
CCGGGTGCGACTCCCGCGACCCCCCCGCCCGCCAGGGCGTAGGCGCAGTCTCGCGCTTCCCCGCGCTATCGCTAACCGCCGAGGGCGACGGCAGTCCGTTGCTGCGTAGCGTCTACGCAATCCGTGCCATCCTCTCCGAAAGCCTCCAGCGCAGCATGCCGGAGCCCGCTTCCGCCCTGGCCCGCTCCCTGCTCCTCGGCCAGCGCCGAGGCCTCCCTGACGAGGTGCGCCATGACTTCATCGAGACCGGCACGAGCCACCTTCTCGCCATCTCCGGCCTCCACGTCGCCATCATGCTCGGCGCGGCGCTGGCGCTTGGCCGCCTCGCTTTCGGTGGCGCGCGATGGGCGCTCCTGCTGGCCCTCGCCGCCATATGGGTCTACGCCCTCGTCAGCGGCATGTCCCCCTCCGTGACCAGGGCCGCCCTCATGGGCAGCGTCTTCCTCCTCGCCCGCGCCCTCGGCCGCGAGGGATCTAGCCTCCCTGCCCTCGCTGCGGCCGCCGCCGTCATGACCGCCCACGACCCCCGACTGCTCGGCAATGTCTCCTTCCAGCTGAGCTTCACGGCGGTCGCCGGTCTGCTCCTCCTCGCGCCCCCGCTGGAAACCCAACTCTCGCGCGCCGCCGAGCGCCTAACCGGCCCCGAGGGCGCCCCGGCCGCCCTCGGCCGCGCCACGGCGTCGGCCCTTGCGGCAGGTATCGCCGCGACGCTCGGCACACTCCCCCTCGTTGCCCTCGTCTTTGAGCGTGTGTCCTACCTCGGCATTCCCGCAACGCTTCTGGCGTTGCCCGCGCTTCCGCTGGCCCTGGCAGCCTCGGCCATAACCGCGGTTGCGGGCGTGGTGTGGACGCCGCTGGGAATCGCGACTGGGTGGGTCGCATGGGCGCCCCTGTCCTACTTGCTGGCGCTCGTCGGCGCCGCCGCGAGACTGCCCGGCGGCCTGTTGGAACTCGGCGGCGCGACGCCCGCGATGGTCTGGGGCTACTACGCTCTGCTCGTTTGCGCAGCCTACGGCCTCCGCCGCACACAGGGTGGCGAAGACGGTCCGGTTCGCGGCGGCCCGCGAGTGCTCTCGCTCGGCAATGGACGCCTGAGATGGGCTGCCCTCGCGTTACTCCTCGCATGTGCCGTCCTCTGGACCGCCGCCGTAACGTCGCCCGACGGCCGCCTAACCGTCACCTTCCTCGACGTGGGGCAGGGCGACGCCATCTTCATCCAGACGCCGTCAGGAAAGCAGCTCCTCATCGACGGCGGCCCCGATCCGGAGGTCCTGCAGCGGGAGCTCGGCAACGTCATGCCCTTCTGGGACCGCAGCCTCGACGTAATCGTCCTGACGCACCCCGACGCCGACCATCTGAACGGCCTGGTCTCCGTCCTGGAACGCTACGACGTCGCCCTCGTCGCCGAGACCGGCGTCGCATCAACGTCCGCCCAGTACGCATCTTGGCAGCGACTGCTCGCCAACCGACATGACCCCCAGACGCTGGACGCGTTCGCGGGGCAAGAGCTCCGCATCGGCGACGGCGTCGTGATCCGCGTCCTACACCCAGCCGAGGACGTGCCAGCGTGGACGCCCGACCTCCGCAACAACAGCGGCGTCACGCTGCGGTTGTCCTACGGCGATGTGTCCTTCCTGCTTCCCGCCGACATCCACCGCTACGCCGAGGAGGCGCTCGTCGCCTCCGGCGCGTCCCTGCGGGCGACGGTGCTTAAGGCAGCCCACCACGGCTCCGCAACATCGTCATCCCAGGCGTTTTTGGAAGCGGTGCAGCCCGAGTACGTCGTGGTGAGCGCCGGCGCTGAAAACAAGTTCGGCCACCCGGCGACAGAGGTGGTCGAGCGGCTGACCGCAATGGTCGGTGAGGAAGACCTGTACGTGACGGCGGAGCACGGCCGCGTGGGGTTCACCACCGACGGGGTGCGGCTGTGGCGCGACACCCAACGATAGTGGGAGGCCTCAGGACACGCGCCAGACGCGGCCCGTCCACTGCAACATCCCCCAGTCGAGCTCCACGCCAAGCCCCGGGCCTCCGGTGAGGTGCAAACTGCCGTCAACGATGCGTTCAGCCGGCGCCAGCAGCGTCGAGCGCCAGTCCGCCTCGTAGACCGCGTGCTCCAGCGGCAGCGACCCTGCCACGGCGGCGCTGACGTGCCCGCTCGTCAGCAACGACAGTGGACCGGACGGGCAGTGAAGCGACACGCCGCCTCCCGCAGCGATGGCCGCTCTGCCGGCCCTTACAGCAGCAGCGGCTCCTCCGCAAAACTTCACGTCCGGCATAACAATCCCAAGTGTGCCGCTTGAAACAAGACTCTCAAACGAGGCCTCGCCATATCCGTGCTCGCCTCCCGCGAGGGGCAAGGAGATGCGTTTGGCAATTTGCGTCAGTCCAGCCGGGTCCTTGCTTGGGTCGAGCGGTTCTTCGAACCATGCCACCCCAAAGTCTGCCAGCTCACCGGCCACCCTAATAGCAGACTCTAAGTCGAAGCGGCTGTGGCAGTCCACCATAAGCGCCACGTCCGGGCCGATGGCTTCCCTGATCGCAGCTACCCGCTCGATGCCGGTGTGCGCAAGGCGAATCGCCTCGTCGGTTGGCGTTCCCGGCGCCACCTCGTCGAACGGTGCGCACTTGACGGAGCGGAAACCCTCGCTCGCAGCTCGCTCCGCGGCTGCCGCAAACTCCGCTGGCGTCCGCCCTGACGCGAAGAGGCCTCGGTTGATGTTGGCGTACAGCGGCACGACGGCTGGTGCGCCCCCTAGCGCCTCGGCCAAGCTGACGCCGCTCTTGAGCGCCTGGATAACGCTCACCGCCGTACGTAGTGCACTCACCGCCGTGGCGTTGGTCAGGTCCGCCCCAAGCGATTGGTCGTCGACGTCCAACATGATGGGCACGTCGTCCTCGGAGGAAATGGGCGTGCCTCTTAACAGCGAGACAGCGTGGTCAATCTGCCCAACGACGCCCTCTGTGATGCCCGCCGCGGTGATCTCCACCTCGGCCGCGGCGCCTTCCGTGTCCCAGAACCGCGCGAAGACCCACTCTGTCCGCGCCGTAACATCAATCGCGGCAAAGTCGACATGGTGAAGGCGTACGGGAGCGAGGGACATGCCTACGCCTCCACCCAGCATGCCGCCGCGTGGTCGGGCTCGCGCACCGTCAGCGTCGGCGTCTCCGCCCGGCACTGGTCGATCGCGTAGGTGCAGCGGGGATGAAAGGCGCAACCGGTGGGGAGGTGCGCAAGGTCAGGCGGTGTCCCCTCGATGGTGGAGAGCTTGGTGCCACGGCCCTGGCTGAAGCGCGGCACGGACTGCAGCAGCCCCTTGGTGTAGGGGTGCTGCGGGTTCTGGAAGAGGTCTACTGCCCTCCCGTTCTCCACGATCTTGCCTGCGTACATGACGTTGACGCGGCTGGCGTACCGGGCAATGACGCCGAGGTTGTGCGTGATGATGAGCACCGCCGTCCCCGTCTCCGCCGAGAGCCGCTGCAGCAGCTCCAGGATCTGCGCTTGGATGGTCACGTCGAGGGCTGTGGTGGGCTCGTCCGCTATGAGCAGCTTCGGGTTGCAGCTCAGCGCCATCGCAATCATCACACGTTGGCGCATGCCGCCGCTGAACTGGTGCGGGTAGCTTTTCAGCCGGTCGGCGGCGTCGGGAATCCCGACCATGTGCAGGAGCTCTGCGGCGCGGGAAGTCGCCTCCCGCTTGCCTATTCGCAAGTGGACCTCAAGAGCCTCTGTGATCTGCCGCTCGACGGTCAGCACCGGGTTGAGCGACGACATGGGCTCCTGGAATACCATGGCAATGTCGTTGCCGCGCACCTCTCGCATGTCGGCGTCGCTGAGCTGCAGCAGGTCGCGCCCCTCGAACTCGATTGAGCCCCCGACGATGCGTCCCGGCGGGCTTTGAACGAGCCGGAGTAGTGAAAGGGCGCTGACGCTCTTGCCGCAGCCGCTCTCCCCCACGAGCCCGACCGTCTCGCCCTCTTGGATGTCGTAGCTGATGCCATCGACGGCCTTCACCGTGCCCTCCCGGGTGGTGAAGTATGTCCGCAGGTCATTGACGGTGAGCAGCGTGGACAAGGGGCCTTCCTCCATCGGGCGGAATTCGGGCTCAGTGTGAGGCCTTAGCATACGCAGGCCATAGCGATAGTGGCAATGCGGGTGCAGGGACCTTCCCCGGAACCGTCTTCCCCGCGAAAGCCCGCCCCGCACCCGTTTTCGGGACGGAAACCTCCCCAACCGCCATTCCTGCGAATGCCCCGCAGCGGTTGTGGCGGACGGAATCCAGAGGGGAGGCGGGGGGGCGCCCCCCACCCCCCCACCCCCAACCCCGCCACGACGGCGTGGCCCCCCC
>JAPONS010000066.1 GCA_026713825.1 Chloroflexota bacterium
TACCAGCGAGTACCCGTTCGTGTGCAGCCCGCTCGAAGGCAGCCCCAGCAGCGCGTCGCCCGCCCTGATGCCGCTCCCGTCGATGACGCCCTCGCGCTCCACGGCCCCCACCACGAACCCCACCAGCTCGACGTCCTCGCCCTGGTACATGCCCGGCATCTCCGCCGTCTCCCCGCCGATCAGCGCGCAGTCGAGCCCCCGGCACGCCCGCGCCAGCCCCTCGACCAACTGCTCCACCTTCTCCGTCGCCAGCGCGCCCATGCCCATGTAGTCCAGGAAGAAGAGCGGCTGCGCCCCGCACGTCAGGATTTCGTTCGTGCAGTGGTGGACGATGTCCTCGCCGACGGTGTCGTACCGCCCCATCAGGCTCGCCACCCGCAGCTTGGTGCCCACGCCGTCCGTGTGCGCGACGAGCACCGGGTCGCGGTACCCCGTCACCTTGTACAGCGCCCCAAACGCCCCGATGTCGCCGAGCACACCAGGGGTGAAGGTCGACCTGGCAAGGGAAAAAATACGGTCCTTGGCGCTGCCGGCGGCGTCGCGGTCAACGCCGGCCTGTCTGTAGGCGTCAGTTGCCAACGCAGATACCCTCCGGGAAGTGGTTCGGTGTGTCTGGACGGAAGATGCCGGAACTGGACGGCGCGACGGCTACGGCCGCTCCAGCGCCAGCTTGTCCATCTCCAGTTGGACCTCCACCGGGTAGTTGCCGGTGAAGCACGCGGAGCAGCTATGCGCGTGCGGCCTGCCGATGGCCTTGAACAGCCCTTCCACGCTCAGGTACCCCAGCGAGTCCGCGCCGATGAACTCGCAGACCTCCGGCACGGTCTTGTTCGCCGCAATCATCTCGGACTTCCTCGCCATGTCCACCCCGAAGTGGCACGGCGAGAGGATCGGCGGCGCGCACACCCGGAGGTGCACTTCCTTCGCCCCCGCGCTCCGCAGCAGGTTCACCACGTGCGGCGTCGTCGTCCCCCGCACGATGCTGTCGTCCACCACCACCACCCGCTTGCCCTCGAGCACCTCTGGCAGCGGGTTGAACTTCAGCCTGACGCCCAGGTCCCGCAGCCTCTGGTCCGGCTCGATGAACGTGCGCCCCACGTATCGGTTCTTGACGAGGCCCTCCTGGTACGGCAGCCCTGAGGCCTCCGCATACCCCGTCCCCGCCGCAATGGCCGAGTCCGGGATCCCCATGACCATGTCCGCATCGACCGGGTGCTCCACCGCCAGCTGCCGCCCCATCTCCCGCCGCGCAGCGTGTACGCGCTTGCCGTCGAGAATGCTGTCGGGCCGCGCGAAGTAGATGTACTCGAACGAGCAGAGCGCGTGCCTGCCCTCGTTGCCCTTGTGGATGCTGCGAAGCCCCTCACTGTCGATGAGCACCGCCTCGCCCGGCTCCAGCTCCCGCAGCAGCTTCGCGCCGATGTGGTCCAGCGCGCACGATTCCGACGCGACCACCCACCCGCCGCGGAACATGCCCACGCACAGCGGCCGCACGCCCAGCGGGTCCCGAAACGCGATCAACTCCGTGGGCGTCAGCGCCACCACCGAGTACGCGCCCTGCAGCCGCCGCATCATGTACCCGAGCCGCTCGCCCCACGTCACGCCGGGCGCGTTCGCCAAAAGCTGCGCGATGACCTCCGAGTCCGTCGCCGTCGTGAACCGGAGCCCCCAGGTCTCCTCCAGTTCCGTGCGCAGGCTGACCGCGTTGATGACGTTGCCGTTGTGCCCCAGCGCCAGCCGGCCGTTGCTGCCCGTCACCTCCAGCGGCTGCGCGTTGTCGAGGTACGAGGCGCCGGTGGTCGAGTACCGTGTGTGCCCGATAGCCATGTCGCCGGGCAGCCGGTCGAGGTCGAATTCGTGGAAGGCCTGGGAGACAAGCCCCATCTCGCGGCGGCAGAAGATCGTGCGGCCGTCCGCCGACGCAATGCCCGCAGACTCCTGCCCTCGATGTTGTAGGGAAAAGAGGCCGAAGAATGCGGTCCTTGCCGCCTCTTCGCCCGGAGTGTAAACGCCGACTACGCCACAGGCTTCCCGGGGTGGATTAGCCACACACCCTCCTGAACATCGGTCCGGCGCAATGGGGGATGAAAGAAGCAACGCCAGTATACGCTGGCCCTCTCCACAGGGTCAACGCACCAGGACAACCCTTTGTCGCAAAACCCGCTCTCTCCGCAGGCTATGCCATTCCCATAGAGCCAACAACCTCCCGCCTGCTACAATGAACAGAGAGTCCCTAGCGCACCCGGCTACATCCCAACATTCTCAACGGGACTACTACAAGCATCGTTATTTCTCTTCCACATACAGGCTGAAAGGTTACTGATGATTGACACCGGGGAGATCCACGTCCAGGCGGGAAACGGGGGTGATGGCTTTGCCTGCTTCCGCCGGGAGAAGTTTGTCGAACGTGGCGGCCCCGAGGGCGGCGACGGCGGCAATGGCGGCTCGGTGTACCTGTTCGCCACAACCTCCGAGAACACGCTGCGCCGATTCCAAACGAATCGAAGGTTCCGCGCCGGTCACGGCCAACCCGGCTCCAAGTCCAACAAGCACGGCAGAAGCGGCGACGACGTCCACATCCCCGTCCCCGTCGGCACCGTCGCAACCTGCCTGACCCCCGACGGCGCCGAGACCCTCCGCGTGGACCTCGCCGAGGACGGCCAGACAGCCCTCGTAGCGCAGGGCGGCGGTGGCGGCAGGGGCAACGCCCACTTCGTGACCGCCGTCAACCAGGAGCCCCTCCTCCGAGAGGCTGGAGAGCCCGGTGAAACCTTTCGTGTCCGCCTCGAGGTCAAACTGCTCGCCGACGTCGGCGTCATCGGCGTCCCCAACGCCGGCAAGTCGAGCTTCGTCGGCCGCGTGACCGCCGCTAGCCCCCGCGTCGCCGCCTACCCCTTCACGACCCTCGAGCCCCAGTTGGGAGTGGTGGAAAACCGTGGGAAACCTGTGGTGTTGGCCGAGATCCCCGGCCTCCTTGAGGGTGCCCACCTCGGCGTCGGCCTCGGCCACGACTTCCTCCGCCACGCCGAGCGCACCCGCCTCTTCCTCCACCTCGTGGACGGCGGCGCCCTCGACCCCCTCGCCGACTACCGCCAGGTGAACGAGGAGCTCGCCCAGTACGACCCCGCCCTCGCCGGCCGCCCGCAGGTGGTCGTCATCACCAAGTCGGACACCGACGAGACCCAACTGCAGCTTGAGGATGTCACCGCGGCCCTCAAGCCCCTCGGTGTGAACCCGCTCGTCATGTCCACCGCCACCGGCGACGGCGTCCAGGCCGTCCTCGACCGCGTCCTGCAGGCCCTTGAGGCCACGCCCCAGCCGGAAGAACCGGCAGTCGCCACGCCACTCCCGGCCCGGCGCCGGCGTCCCAGCCGCAACGGCCGCGTCGAACGCGATGAGGACGGCGAATACATCGTCCACTGGTTCGCCGCCGAGCGCCTCGTTACCCTCGCCAACGTCGACGACCACCGCGTCGTCGGCCAGCTCCTGCACGAGTTCCGTCGTCTCGGCGTCACCGCCGCCCTCGAGGCCGCCGGCGTCGGCTACGGCGACATCGTCCAGATCGCCGATTGGACCTTCCCGTGGGGAGAGGCCCTCCAACCCGCATGAGTTCCGCCTTGACTCGCCTCTCCCGCCCTCCCTACCATGAGGCGGACGCACCACGGACGCCGGAGGCCGCGCTATGAAGCTGGGGGTTCTGGGCGGCACGTTCGACCCCATACACCTCGGCCACATGGCCGCCGCCGATGCCGCTCGCGCCGCCGTCTCGCTCGACCGCGTCCTCTTCATCCCAGCCGGCGACCCGTACCTGAAGGCGGGCACGGCGATCAGCCCCGGCGAGGACCGCCTCGCCATGGTCCGCGCCGCCATCGAGGGCCACGCGGGCTACGAGGCCTCCACGATCGAGCTCGACCGCCCCGGCCCGACCTATACCGAGGAGACGCTGGCGGAGCTGCAGGATGCCCACGGGCCGGACACCGAGCTGCACTTCATCGTCGGCGCCGACACCGTCCACGACCTCTCGCGCTGGCACGCCCCGGCCGAGGTGCTGTCCCGCTGCACCCTGGTCGTCATGGGCCGCCCCGCGCAGGGCGACCTCGACCTCGCGGCGCTCGACGCCATCGCGCCCGGCTCGACAGCACGAGCCGTCGCAGTCGACCTCGACGTCGAGGTCAGCGCCACCGAGATCCGCCGCCGCGCGGCCGCGGGCGAGTCGCTGGAGGGCCTCGTCCCCCCGGCCGTCGAGCGGTACATAAGAGAACACCAACTGTACAAGGAGCAGCCATGAGCACCGAGCGACGCCAGCGGGTCCTGGAGCTTGCCAAGGAGCTGGGGGCGCTGACCTTCGGCGACTTCATCCTCACCTCCGGCCAGCACAGCAGTTACTACTTCGACGGCCGCCTCCTCTCGCTGGACGCCGAGGGCGCCGCGCTTCTCGGCGCGGAGTTCCTCGATGTCGCGAAGGCCTCCGGCGCGACCGCCATCGGCGGCCTCACCCTCGGCGCCGACCCCATCGTCGCCAGCGTCGCCGTCGAGAGCCACCACGCAGGCACCCCCGTCCGCGCCTTCATCGTCCGCAACGAGGCCAAGACGCACGGCGCCGGCCGCCTCATCGAGGGCCCCCTCCCCTCCGGCGCCAGCGTCGTTATCGTCGACGACGCCTGCAGCACCGGCGGCTCCCTCTTCCAGGCCATCGCCGCCGCCGAAGCCGAGGGCTGCACCGTCGCCCACGTAGCAACCGTCATAGACCGCCACCAGGGCGGCAGCGACGAGATCCGCCGCCGAGGCTACCCCTTCACCGCCCTCCTGGAGTCCAGCGACGACGGCCAAGTCCGCGTAGTAGAGACCTAGCCCCCTTCTCCATACCGGCGAACGCCGGTATCCAGGGGCGGGGCGCGCTTGCAGAGGAGAACCCCCGCAAGAGCCGCCACCCCCACACACCTCGTCGTTCCCGCGGAAGCGGGAACCCAGGGCAGGGGCGGACGGGAGGGGCCGCCCTCACCCCAGACACCACCCCCGCCCCCCGCTACGTCATTCCTGCGCAGGCAGAGCCTGCCCCCGCGAAGGCGGGGGAATCCAGAGGGGTGAGGGGCGGGGCATGCTCGCAGCGGAGGACCTTGCAAGAGCCCCCCACCTCGCACCGCTACCGTCATTCCTGCGAAGGCAGGAATCCAGAGGTGTGGTGGGCGGGGCCGCCCAACCCTCCCTAAAGCCACCCCCCCACCCCCCACCCTCCCCCCTCCGCAACGACGA